>JAFMSB010000087.1 GCA_017353815.1 Methylocapsa sp.
ATGGAAATCCTCTTCCGTAACCTCTGCGAGAGGCTTCATTTCATAGACGCCGGCATTGTTCACGAGAATATCCAGCCGGCCGAACGCCTCCTTCGTCTGCGCAAAGATTCGTTTCACGTCTGCGGCTTTTCCGACATCGCCCTGCACGGCAATCGCTTTGCCCCCCTTGGCCTTGATCTCCGAGACGGCGCGGTCGGCTCCGCCCTTGCTCGAGGCATAGTTGATCGCAATCGCTGCGCCTTCCGCGGCGAGAGCTTTCGCGATTCCGGCGCCTATGCCCTTTGAGGCGCCTGTTACGATTGCCACCTTGCCAGACAATTTGCCCATGATGTTCTGTGCCTCCAATTGGGTTATTCGATAATTGTACAATTATCGAACGATTTGCCCTTAGGTAGGCCGGCGCGGCGGCAGTTTCAAGGCCACCGCCGCGATCAGCGCAGGCTCAGGCATTAGGAATGGCCCCAGTTGCTGCCAGTTCCCGAAACGTCGCGACCCAGCGCCGTTGTTCTTCGGTATCTGGCACATTCACGCCGCGCGCCCTCTCGATGAGTTCAAACGCGGCTTCCGGATCCAACCCGAGGAGCACGAGTACGCAGGCCGCGATCAGCGCGGAGCGTCCGATCCCGGCCCGGCAATGCAAACCGACGGCTTTCCCCTCCTTCAGCTTCGCAATTATTGAACCGGCGAGGGCCACGGCCTGTTGCATCGTCGTAGGCACGCCGCGATCCGGTATGGGAAAAGAAACAAAGTCTATCCCGGCTCATTGCAGCGGCCGGCTTCTTCTTGAAGGCCGAGTTCTGGCTCTCCGCAGCCTCCAGAAGACTTACGATCACATCGATTCCTTCGATTCGCCAGCTCGCGATCTCGTCATCCAGCCAATCGCCTGCACGGGAGGCGCCATGATCGCAATCCGGCCGTGGCCGGGCACCTTAAGCCTGTATACTTTGGAGCGCATTTGCCTCGAATGAGTCGAGAGCGCGTCATGGCAAGCCAGAAAATTCCAAGAGCGCCGCTTGTCTGCTGTCGCTGACGATGATTCTTCTTAGGAAGGGGGCAGGGGCTTGACCTCAACCCTCTCAACCCGCGTCGAGCCGCTTCCCCCAAGGCACTGACTTCTCGGCCGTCTGCTGCGGCCCGGTGCTGCTTGCCGCGATTTTGAGAACGGCCATCGCCTTGGCGAGCCAGCCGCTCGGGTCGGCTTCGTCGCCCATAATGATGAGCGAGTTATTTTGCTTGGCAAGCTTTCCATATTGCTCAAGGGCTGCTTTCGCCACTTCGAGCTGAACGGCCTCGGGGCCGCCTTCCTGCTTGATCTGTTCGCGAACGAGCCGGATTGCCTCGGCCTGGCCTTGGGCAACGTTGATCGCCGCCTGCTGTTCGCCTCCGGAACGCAATATCGCCGCCTGGCGGTCGCCATCGGCGCGGTTGATCTGGGATTGTTTGACGCCTTCCGATTCAAGGACCACGGCACGCTTGTCGCGTTCCGCCTTCATCTGCCGTTCCATCGATTCGAGCAGCGAACGCGGCATTTTGATATCTTTGATTTCGTAGCGGGTCACCAAAGCGCCCCAGGTTTGCGCCGCTTCGGCGACAGCCCGGACGACCTTGTCATTGATTTCGGCTCGCTGCTCGAAGGTCTTGTCGAGCTCCATCGAACCAATCGCCGAACGCATAGTCGTCTGCGCGAGATTGATGATCGCCTTCCTTATGTCCTGCGCGCCATAAGCGGCATCCTTCGCATGCACGATCTTGTAGTAGAGAACGCCGTCGATCGTAACTGTCGCATTGTCCTTCGTTATGGCATCTTGCGCGGGCACGTCGATGACCTGCTCGCGCATGTCAAAGATGTAAGCAACGCGCTCGACCACCGGCCACACAATATTGATCCCGGCCGTCAGTGTCCGATTGTAGCGCCCGAGCCGCTCGATCACCACCACCTCTTGCTGGCGGACGAATTTGACGATGACCGCGGCCGTCAGAATCGCAACGTAGGCGATCCAAAAGAGGGGGCTGTAGACAAACCCGATTGGCAGACCGAGATGGCCGGCATTATTGGCAATGGCGAGACCTATGGCGACAACCCCTCCAAGAAACACGAAACCGCCCATTTCAAACCTCTGTTTCGAGCGCCTTCAACGGCCCTGTCCGCAAATTGCGGGCTACAGGACTTCAATCAAGAGGCCTAAGCCGTTAATACACCGGACGTCTGGTGCGTGGCCCAATTTTTGCCCGGGCAGAAAAGCGCCGCGGTTAGAGACGGCAGAAGCAGCGGCTGAAGGAAAAATCTTGGCGAGATATCATGCGCGGACCCAATGAGATCGATTTCTGGCGCGGTTTTGCCCTTGTTACGATTTTCATCAATCATATACCCGGGATTTATTACGAGCGTTTCACCTTCCGCAATGTTTCGCTTTCGGACTCGGCCGAACTCTTTGTATTTCTTGCCGGCTGGGCGGTACGGAAACTGACCGACGGCAAGGCTGGAGCTTTGCCTGCGAAATGGCTGGTGCTGCGCCTCGAATCCCGCGCCTTCCAGGTTTATATCGCTCAGCTTGCTGTCACGGAGTTTGCCGTCGCGCTCCTTGCGGCGGCCTCACTCTATCTGGATGCGCCTTTCCTTCTCGATTGGCATAATGCGTCCGCCATTTTCAACGATCCCGTCGAGGCGCAACTTGGCCTCGTCCTGCTGACACATCAGCTGGGCTATTTTAACATCCTGCCGCTTTATGTCGTTTTGATCTTCCTTTCACCGGTGGTTGTATTGCTCCACCGCGCCTCGAAACTTTTGTTGCTGCTTGTATCGCTAGCTGTCTATATGGCGGCCCTGCTTTGGGGCGTAAACTTGCCGACCTGGCCGGTCGAGGGCAGCTGGTTTTTCAATCCGCTGAGCTGGCAGCTTATTTACGTGCTTGGCTTCCTGTTCGCGGGCGAAACTGGCCCGGGCAAATATATGTGGGGCCACCGGCGGGCGCTGCGCTTTCTTGCGCTGCCTCTGGTTCTTCTTGGAGCCGCGATTGGGCTCACGGGTTTCTCCCCCGATTCGGTCCTTGGACCCGATCCGAAGCTTGTGCTGAGTTTCTCCAAGACCTTTTTGGCACCCGCGCGGCTGATCCATTTTCTTTCTTTGGCCATGTTTTTTGCCGGCGCATTCCCTTTGATTGCGCGATGGCTTCCCGGCATTCCCGGTTACCTTTGCCTTCTTGGGCGGAATTCGCTTATCGTTTTTTGCATTTTGTCGCTTCTCAGCCTTTGCGCGCAAATCTTCCGCTATGTATATGGCGGATCTCTCACAACGGATTCGCTGATCGCCGGTTGCGGCTTGTTTTTCTTGGGCTTTGCCGCGTGGGCAGGGGAATGGCGCGACAGGATGCAAAGGGAATTGGCAGGCAAGCCGCTTTTGCTCTAGCGGTCTGCTGGCTCTCAATGGCTTATCCGGAAGCGCAGGAGGCGGCGGCGCCCCTTGCCCCGCCGCCTATGAGCCCGCCTTGCGATGTGCCCGGCGCGGATATTGCCGCACCGGCTACGCTCCCCAATGTGGCGGCCGCCCTCCAGAAGGGGGAGAAGCTGCGCATCCTTGCGATCGGGTCTTCATCGACCCTTGGCAATGGAGCCTCATCCCGTGAGAACAGCTATCCGGCCCAGCTCGAGTCGATTTTGGAACATGCTCTCAAAGGCGTCGATATCGTGATCCTTAATCGCGGCATTGCCGGCGAGATGGCGGAGACCACGGCGGAGCGGATCAAAAACGAGGTGGCATTGAGAAAGCCGGATCTCGTTCTCTGGCAGCTTGGAACGAATGATGCGCTTGCCCGCATCCCCTTGCCGGAGTTCGAAGGCACCGTGCGCTCGACGATCCGCTGGCTCAAAGACAATCGGATCGACGTCGTGCTTGTCGGCGTCCAATACACCACGCGCCTTGTCCGCGATGCGAACTACACCGCAATCCGGGACAGTTTGCAGAAGCTCGCGGCCGAGGAGAAGATACTTTATATTCGCCGCTATGACGCAATGAAGTTCATTGCCCAGCGGCGGGCAAATTTGCAGCTCCTTGCGGGCGACAATTTTCATCTCAATGATCTTGGCTATCACTGCATGGCGGAGCACGTCGCCCATGCGCTCATTGTCAGCCTCTTTGCGAGGAGAGCGCGGCCAGCTCCGCATTGATCCTGGTCATCCCACCTCGAACCAGCTTGCCGAGGCTGCGCTGGGCCCCTCGGCGGCCAAGCAGTCGATTGCCCATTTGCCGGGATTGTCCGCCACGAAGGCGATGTGCTTTGTTTTGCCGTCGGCGATAAGAACTGTGTCGCGCCAATAGGGCTCCCATCCATCGTCGAGATCGTGCAAGAGGCGCGCCGCGTGGCCGTGCAAATGGATTGCCAGCACGCGCCCGGCGCGATTCGCAAAACCAAGCGTTACAGGCGTGCCTCGCTTGACCGAAAAAAGAGGCGGATGCGCGAAACCGGCAAATATTTTCCCATTCAGCCGCCAGTTCAGCGGCGGCTTCCATCCGGGTGCGGCCGCGGAGGCTGCCCCTGAAGTTGAAGCCGTCTCGATGGCAATCTCGAATTTTCGCGCGCGCTCGAGCTTAATCTCCGCAGGCAGAAGCGGGTTTTGGGGAAGCGAAGCAATTGGGGCGAGGGGCGGGCGCCTTTCTCCCTGTGTCTTGAAAAGGAGAACGGTGCGCTCTGCCTCTTTATCGCCGCGCAGGCTCAAACCGGCGCGGGCCCCTTCTTCGGGAGGCAAATCAAGCATCACGTCAAAGCGCGCGCCGGGTCCCACGGGAATGGTGTTCTTTGCTGGCGCAAAGGCCTCGCACGGCTGGCTATCGACCGCAAGCACGAGAGGCGCGCTGCCAAAGAAAGCGGCCGCCAAGGGAAGCGAATAGGCCGCATTGACGATTCGCAGCCGCAGCCGCGATGCCGGCGGCAGTATTTTTTCCGCCACGCCGGCCGCCGCGTTGATCGTGAAGGAGGAGCAATCGTCATCGAGGCGCGCAGCAGCGCCGCATCTCCAATCATCGAGGATCACAACCATATCTTGATCGATCGTGGGCGGCTCCGGCTCGTCGATGATCATCGCCCCATAGAGTCCGTGCCCGAGCTGCTCGCCGAGCAAAGGCAAGACATGCGAATGGTACCAATAGAACCCGCTTTCGGGAGGCACGAAGCGATAATCAAAGCTGCCGCCGGGAGCGATTGGCTCTTGGGTGAGGCCCGCTACGCCATCCATCGAATTCGTGACGCGAATGCCATGCCAATTGAGGCTCAAGGGTTGGGCAAGCTTGTTGGCAAGCCTTATCTTGACCTCTTCGCCCTTTTTGAAACGCAGCAAAGGCCCGGGCACGATCCCATCGAAACCCCAGATCGCGGCGGGCGGGTCTTTTTCAAACGCAGATTTCAGCTTCGCCTCGCGCGCCTCGAGGAGGCGAAATCCATCTTTCAAAGGGTCTGATTTCGCCCGCCCTTGCGGGACGAAGATGCTTGCAACAATCTGCCCGAGAAACAGGCGGCGGCTTGGGCTTCTGCGCAGCAGTGCTGCTTCCAGCTCAAAGGCCGAAGATGGGGTCAAATCCACCGCCGGACCCGGGCCTTGTAGCGTAGATATGTCTCGCCGAATTTCTGCTCGAGATAGGCTTCTTCCGGCTCGATTACGGCCTTTTGCAACGCGAGCGCGAGCACGGGAGTAAGAATCAGAACCCAAATGGAGTTCACGAAACAGGCGATACCGATGCCAAGCAAGACCATGCCGCCATAATAGGGGTTGCGGCTGACGCTGAATGGCCATTCCGTCGCAATTGCCGTCGCGGGCTCGCGGACATTGGCGTTCGCCCGGACCATCTCGCGAGCGGCATAAGCCATGATGTTGGCGGCGATAAAGATGGCAAAGAATCCGATAATTCCGCTTGCGACGCGGGGCAAAAAGGCAAAAGACCAGAACCAATTCAGGATAAGTCCCGGCAGCAAGACCACAACAAAGATCACATTTGGCGAGGCAATCAATTTGGGACGGTCGGCGGCGGGATCAGTGCCCCAGGGTCCTTGCTGCATCGCCCGCCGCTCCTCGTATTTTTGATTTTGGAGTTTTTAGCATTTGAAGGAACTGAGCGGAAGGCAGCACCTCGCACCAAAAGGGAGGCCGCGAAAGGCTTCCGGCCGGTCCTCTTTCCGGTTGCCAGTCGTTCGCGAGGGGTTCGCTCGCGCCAGTTGCCATGTGTCCGGCCACATTGCAAGGAATGCCGCCCTAATCTTGCTGCGGCAACTGCTTAGAATAATTCTAAAAATGTTTTCACTTGAAACTTTTTTGTAAGATTCCTGCCCAAAACCTTACGCGCCTCCCGCAATTTTCCGCCTTTGCTGGAGTAAGAGCGGCAGAAAATCATGTAGGATCGAAGCCTCGCGCATCCGCAGGCGCTCTGGCGCGTTGTGCGGCCAGATAGGCGGATCTAGGCCGGGCGGCATTTTTCAGGCGATGCGGTTTCCGATCGTTCGCGCCGCGATCCGGAAACTGCTTCCCAGCTTTTAAATAAAAAATAAGGCCAGATCGACGGGCGGCACGACTGCGCCTCGAGCCTCACTGTAATGCAGCTGTGATGTAGGAGAAAGGGCCTAACAAAGACGAATAGTTACGCGGCCTTACTTCCAATTTGTGTGTGAGCAGCTCCCAGCTATACAGCGACGCAGGCGGCGGCGCTTTTGGCGCGCGCCGGCCGGATTGCCTGCACGGCACAAATCCGGGGTTCCTCGTGACGCTCCGGTGCGACGACCGGCCGTAGCCTTTGCTGGCGAGGCGAACGTTGCCTCATGCAGGCATCTTTCATTTCTGTGCCATATACTGTGGGTCGGCAAGCGCGATACTGTGGGCCGGCAAGCGCGGGCCC
>JAFMSB010000403.1 GCA_017353815.1 Methylocapsa sp.
CGCATCGACAGCCACCTCAGCGCAGGTCTCCTTGTTCTCAAGGCCAACTGCTGCAAGCAGTACACTCCGCGCTCGCCGCGTCACGCCTTGCGCCGTCTTCTTGAGCATTGCCTCGGAGGCGCGCCGCTCTGCCGAGCCATTCGCCGCGCTGGCCGTGCCAGAAACAGCAAGGCCATTGCGGTTCTCCATAACCGCAAGACCCAAACCGCAAGACCCAAATTGCAAGACCCAAATTACATGACCCAAATCACACGGCAGAGAAGATTGCAATTGAGTTGCTCCATGAGCTGACGCTCCGGACGGATGCCGTAGAACACTTGCAAGAGAAGCGCACTCAGAAGTTGCTCCGGCGGAATCGATGGCCGGCCCTCGCGGGAGTAGAGTCTGCCAAACCTGTGACTGAGCTCCTTCAATAACTCCCGCACGAGTTCGCGCACCTTCCGCAACGGATGGGCGGCCGCAATCCGCTTTTCCGGACGGATGTATGAGAACAACGCGCTCTGATCCCGAAGCCGCCCGCGCATCTTAACCCTCCCGCAGAATCAATCAGGAAAAGTGAATCGCTATCCTTTCCCTCCGGCGAGGCTCTTCAGAAAACTGCTAGCGAAGCTCTCGTCAAAAGGGGCTGCGAGCCTTGCATCCCTTCCACCGAAAGCCAGAAAATCCCGCTGCCCTATGACAAGGCGCTCTACAAACAGCGCCACAAAATCGAGAATATGTTCGCCAAGCTCAAGGACTGGCGCCGCATCGCCTCCCGCTACGACCGCTGCGCCCACACCTTCTTCTCGGCCATCTGCATCGCAGCGGCCGTCGGCTTCTATCGCAATCAATGAGTCCTGACCCTAGCGCTTTTGCGCCCGCGGAGCTCTTCACGAACCTTTGGGCGTCTTTTGGCCACGGCCTTTTTGCCGGACCGCTTGGCGGCTGGGGCTTTCCTTCGCGCCTTTTTGGCAGCAGCTTTCTTCGCTGCCGCAGTTGCCCTTACGCGCCCCGGTTTCGCGGCTGCCTTTTCTGCCGCGGCCTTTTTCCAGGCAGCTCTCTTGCCAGCCGCTCGTGCCTTTGCCGCCTTTCGCCGCGGCGGGGCCGGGGGCGCTGGCGCTGCCTCTGGAGCGGTCAAGAAATCCAGCACCGCCCGCGTAAAATTTGCTTCATCCTCGATAACCGCCATATGCGGTGCATCGAGCGACACGAGCTTCGCGCCTTTTATGGAGTTTGCAACCAAGGCGCTCATCCCCGGCGGCGTGGACAGATCCTGGCGTCCAGCGATTACGAGCACTTCATTTGTTATGGTGCGGATGGCTTCGCGCAAATCCATGTCGCGCAATGCCGCGCAGGCTGCGGTATAACCTCCAAGAGGGGTCGCGCGCACCATAGCCAGCACGCGCTCGACCTTCTCCGGTTCGAAATCGCGGAAATCCTTGGTGAACCATCTTTCCGCGGCCGCAATCGCAACATTACTCATTCCGAAATCCCGCGCGGCCTGTATGCGGCTGTTCCACATATCCGCCCCCGGAAGCTGGGCCGCCGTGCCGGCCAGCACGGCCCGTCCAATTCGGTTGCCGGCATAGGCGAGAAGCCACAGCCCCACCACGCCGCCCATGGAAAGGCCGAGCCAATGGGCTTTTTCGATGCCGAGCGCATCCATGATCGCAAGCGCGTCGCGTCCAAGCTCTTCGATGGAAAAAGCTGGTTGATCGGCCGTTGTTTTACCGTGCCCGCGCGAGTCGTAACGCACAACGCGGAAATATTTCAGCAGCGCCGGAATCTGCGGGTCCCAGAAATGAACATTCGTGCCGAGAGGGGTCGAGAGCATCAATGCGGGCTTGGTCGCGTCTCCCTCGGAGAGGACCCAAAATTCCTCACCGCCAATCATGATACCGGCCATGCGCTTGCCCCTGAGTGATCAGCCGCGCGAGCGAATCGTTTCCCCGCACGCCTCCCATCTTAGCAAGCCCCTATTGCGCCGCAACGGGCTGGCCGCAAGATGCAGGCGATGCCCCGGGACGTCACGCCGGGGAAGGAGGCGGAGGCAGGCTGCAAACTGCCGGTCACGAATTTGAGGCGGCCGGGGCCTGCCCTCAGTAGGGATAAGGATAGGGAAATGGATAGGGATATGGATAGGGGCGGATCCAAGCGCCCGCATCTGGCGGCGGCAGGTAACTGCCAGGAGGCTCAGGATATTCTGGGATGGGATTAACCGGAACCGGCCCATCGATTGCT
>JAFMSB010000088.1 GCA_017353815.1 Methylocapsa sp.
GACAATCTGGCCGGCCGTGACACGAAAACTCAGATGCTTCGAGCGCGGAGAATGGTGCGCCTCGAACGGCTCGATCGCGTGATGAATTTCAAGGGTCGCCTTGAAAACGAGAAACAAGCCGCCAAAGATCAGGATCAGATCGCGCACGGAAAACTGCTGGCCCGAGACCGCGAACAAGGGCGCCGTGAGGCGGATGGCATAGGCCGCGCCGGTGACGAGGATAAGGCGCAGCACAAGAGAAAGACCTAGCCCCGCCTGCCTCGCCTTTGCCGCGGCCGGCGCAGGCAATTTGGACGAGAGCAGAGCTATGAAAATGATGTTGTCCACGCCGAGCACTACTTCCATTGCGACCAGCGTGATAAGCGCGAGCCACGCCGACGGGTCGGCGGCGAGCGTTAGCAGATAATCCATCGAACGCGGTTCTGTCGGATCTTTGAGGGTACCTTATTGTGCCCGGCCATTTCCCCGCGGCCAGAACCTATAGGCCAGGAGCGCCCGGAGCAAGGATCGAAGTCCGATGTGTCTAGGAGGTTGCCGAAAAAACCGGGTTTTGGGGCGGATTTGGCGATGAGTTTGGGCGAGACATAGCGGCTGGCATCACGATTCGTGATGCCCCTCAGGGCGGGCACGAAAGGCACCGCCGCGAAGGACGAGGCGCCGTGATAACCACGAAATTGACGATGTCTGCCCCTGCTGGAACCCTGAGCTTCTCGAAGACCAAGACGAACGGGCTCGTAGAGGGGCTCAATTGGTTCCAAGCCATCAGAGACATGATCCTCAAGAGCGCGCCGATATAGAGGGCCGCCGACGGACCGATCAATTCCAAGCCTTGATAGGCGAACATGACCATCTGGAGCGGCAAAAGCACGCCGAGCAGACCGAATGGGAAGAAACTGCCGTGTGTCCAAAGGTTGGAAAGGCTTGCCGTTTTGCCCAAAGCTACAAATTTGAACACAGTGATGATCGAGCCGATGACGATCTCGGCGAGCCGAACCGAGAAACAAACCGACGCCGATTGTTCCGCCGATCGCAATCATTTGGATGTGCCGGTCCTTGAGGCCGCGGTGGAGGTCTCCTTGCGCGCGCGGTTGCATTCCTCTGGCCCCTTAGATTTACTGAAGCAAGTGCTTGGAACCGATGCTTTTCCGTGCTGGGGAAAATTCACCTCCGAGGCGCTGCCTGGCTGATGACGCAGTCCTGAGCGAACCTGTCTCCGCAAAGCAGGGAATTTCTGCCCGGGGAATCTGCAGGGAATAGTTGGTTCTTTGGGGCATATCGGCCAAAAAAGCGTTGAAAAACGAATGAGTTTTCAAGCGATTAACAACGAAATTCCCTATGCAAGGGAGCAGGGAGTTTTTTCACGGCATGCAAGGAAATTGGCAAGCCTAACGGGGAATTCGGCAATTCGAACAAGGAATTTTCGGATCACCGCCGTTGAACCTTGTCGTGAACTTTGAATGTCGGGGGCTGCGGCACTGCAACCACGAAAAACTGTTGGCGAGAAGGGTGGCCAGACCCAGCACGAAGAATTCACCCTGGCTCTGACCCTCGACAGGATTCGTGCCCCTGCGCATTCGAAGCAGTCTGGTACTCGAAACTGGCGTCGAAGCTCGGGCAGTTTGCTTAATCGCCAGGTTCTGGCGTGCACCGGGAGCTGTCGTGCTGCGTCGGCAGGGTAAACCTGGGAGCTTCCGCCGGAGTGGAGCTTGCAGGCTGGAGGTGGCAGCTCTCTAACCCCCTATCCTAGACACGATTCGATCGCGCGGTTTGTCCGCCGCCGTCAGTTTATTTTTTCACTTTCGATAATTGCGAGGGATCATTGATGGCCAAGCGCGCAAAGCCGGCTTGGGGCAACCTCGGGGTGATCTGCGTTAAAGGGCACGGGCAGACCGATGATCAACTCTTTGGGCGCGGAATGGTGCCAGGCAAGCAGAGGCGCGGCGACCGCGGCTGTGTGTTGAGCGACGAGCAGATTGACCGTCTCGCAATCCATCTCAACCTTATAAATCCGAACCAAATGACGGATGTAAGGGCGCACCTCAACTCCATCCGCGAGTTTTATCTGAGAAGCCGGCTTTACGAAGCGGCAACGCCCACCCAGTCGGAACGCAATGCAGCACTGGCCATCGTGATGGATCGCATTGGTGCGTTTTGCGCCGCAGCCGAAACTTTAGCTCCACTCCCCGAATGGTCACCATCCGAGCTGCCTTCGGTTGACGATCCCTCACCCTATGAACTGTTTTTGTCATTTCCGGACCGCTTGTGCGCTATGGCGGACATGGCTTTGGAAAGCATTGTGCCCGCTGAGTGAGCAAGCGGCGCATTTGCGCGCGCTATCCGAATGCGCCATGGCCCTCGCCGGAGTGTTGCATCACCTCGATCATGCTTCGCAAGAGGGTGTCGTCAATCGTCTGCCCTGGACGCGGGATTACGGCATGGACACTTTTGCCGAGATCGTTCCATTGGCGCAGAGGCTCGGCGATGCGGTCCGCGAGGCTCTGGAGAGTGGCCGCAGACGAGGTGGTCCCCGCGCCTTTGAAGAGCTGGTGCAGAAATTGCATAGCCGTTCGCGCGGAGGTGGGCTGGCTTGTCCATGTTCCTTCTCTTGCACAGCTCGGCCGAATCGCCGAGCGATAAGCAAGCTTGCAGGAAAAGACGCGCCTCAGGCGATCAGAAAGACCTCCCGCGCAATTCAATTGGGGACGGCCGGAGATCACCTTCGCCATGGCGCTGCTGACTGACTGCGGCGAAAGATTTGGATCGCATATTTCAAAGAAGGCAAGAACAAATCGTCCGGCAGGCGAGTGAGGTACCCCGGCGTAATGGGTCTTTTTCCTCGGCTCCGTCAAGCACAAGAATTTTGCCATGGCCTCAGGCGAGCTCTCGTCGAACGAGTTCCAAACCTTTCTTCGCACGGCACTCGGCTATGCGGCCCAATGCTCTATCGACGGCGCCATTCACTTTTGGTGCATGGACTGGCGGCATCTTAAGGAAATGATTCTTGCCGGAGAGGAGGTCTATAGCGAGCTCAAGAATCTGTGTGTCTGGAACAAGCAAAACGCGGGGATGGGCTCGTTTTATCGTTCTAAACACGAGCTCATTTGCGTGTTCAAGGCCGGCAAAGGCGCCCATATCAATAATGTAGCACTGGGTCGGCATGGGCGAAATCGGACCAATGTCTGGGACTATGTCAGCCAGAACACGCTGAATAGAACGGCGAAAAGCAAACTTGCCCTGCATCCGACCATCAAGCCGGTCGCCATGGTCGCGGATGCGATTCGGGACTGCTCGAACCGCAATGGTGTGATTCTCGATCCCTTTGGCGGAGCCGGCACGATACTGATCGCCGCCGAGAAGACGGGCCGCCGCGCCCGGCTGATTGAGATTGATCCGCTCTTCGTCGACGCCAGCATCGACCGCTGGCAACGGCTGACCGGCGGCGCCGCCCGTCGTGCCGAGAGCGGCCGGGCATTCGTACGCTTGGGCAGCGCACAGACCGGCAACCCGTCAACCGCCGAGTGAGGATGACCGATGCAGTCCGACGACCAGCCCCCAAATACACCAGCTGATGTCACCGGTGACGGCTATGAGATCGGCTATGGCAAACCCCCGAAGCACAGCCGGTTCCGGCCTGGCCAGTCCGGCAATCCGGCCGGGCGCCGCAAAGGGGTACGCAACCTCATGACCGACGTGAAGCGGACGCTGCAAGTGCCGGTCAAGGTGAAGGAGAGCGGCCGCGCGCGGAAGATATCGACCCAGAAAGGGGCCCTCATGCTGTTGCGCGAGAAAGCACTCCAGGGCGATGCCCGGGCACTCGACCGCCTCCTCGAGTTCGCACGCCTCTTCAACAATGATGCAAGCGAGAGCGGGCGGGCCCCGTCGCTTGCCTCCGACGACCGGGCCATCCTTGATGCCTATACCGCCGAGATCGCGGCGGCAGCAAAGGCTCAAACAACGGCTTCCCCCGACGTGCCAGACCGGATCGCGACCTGGGCGAGGACTCCTCGGCATGAACGATGCCGCCGTTCTTGCCGCGCTGCTGCGCAGTGATCTGCGCTTCTTCCTCTGGAAGAGTTTTCAGACCATTTTGCCGGGCACGCCCTATCTGCCAAACTGGCATATCGACGCCATCGTCCACCAGCTGATGCGCGTGCACGCCTGGGAGATTTCGCGCCTCCTCATCAACCAGCCGCCGCGCTCGCTCAAGTCGATCTCGGTGTCGGTTGCTTATGTCGCATGGATTCTCGGCCATGATCCGGCGCGCCGGGTCATGGCCGTCAGCTACTCGAGCGATTTTGCCGCCGAGCTCCATCGGCAGTTCCGCATAGTGATCGACGCGCCCTGGTATCGGGCTCTCTTCCCCTCAATGCGGCCGGTCAGGGATTCGGGCACCGAGCTCGTGACCACCCTCGGGGGCAGCCGCTATGCCACCTCGGTCGGCGGGACGCTCACCGGGCGCGGCGCCGATCTCATCATCGTCGATGATCCCCTTAAAGCCGAAGAGGCTCTGTCGGAGGCGGCGCGCGAGCGGGTGATCGAATGGTACGCGGGGACTCTGGTGTCGCGGCTCAACGACAAGGAGAAAGGCCCGGTCGTGGTCGTCATGCAGCGCCTGCACAAAAACGATCTGGCGGGCTATCTCCGCGAGCACGGCGGCTGGCACCATCTCGACCTGCCGGCCATTGCTGTTGAGGACAGCGTCATCGAGATAGGACACGGAAAACGGATCACCCGGCACCGCGGCGACATCTTGCATCCGGAACGGGAAAGCAAGGCCGCCCTCGACCGGATCAAGGCCGAGATCGGCAGCCTGATGTTCTCGGCCCAGTACCAGCAGCGGCCGGTCCCAATTGAAGGCAATCTCATCCGCCGGGACTAGTTCCGTTTCTATGACGAGCTGCCGCAAGCCGCTCCCGCCGGATGGATCGCAGAGCTGGGACATCGCTTTGATGACGAGGGAGACCAACGACTTTTCCGTTTGCACCACCTGGCGAATGAGCCGAGGTGATTATTACCTCGTCGCTATCGACCTGGTCGTCGTGTCTGCCATGCGGAAAGGCGGCGTCAATCAATTGGAAACATGAAGCTAGGCCTCACGGCTTAAACGTGCCTTATTCGCGAAATTGTGAGCGTGTCCGCCATTGGGAAGAAGATATATGCTCGATGCGAGCTTTTCCCAGTTTGACCCATTTCGGACATTCAGCGACTGCCAGCACCCGAGCACGAGCCTTGGAGGCGCACAGAGCGCCGCAGTTCAAAGACAAAAAGCTGATCAAGCGCGATGACTGACTCCAACTTCAGAAGGCCGGATCCAGCGGGGAAGAGCTATTGGCGCTTTTTCGCGCTTTTTGAATGATCTCTTCAGCAGTCGGCGGATTTGGCGGGTGCCAGCTCAGGCACAGGGGGGTGCGGATCTTCATGGGGCGGTTTGAGCCTTCGGTCGAGAAATAAAACTCGCCTTTACTTAATCGCCCGATATCCTCGCCCCTGCCGCCCTTGGCACCCATGAGCTCCTGCGTTGCCGCGATGGTCACCGGCGCGTTCATCCGGCCATAAACATGGGTCGCGCAATTCGATACGATCGCATTGTCGATCCCTTTCGGGAGCTGGGTGGCGAAAATCATGCCAAGCCCGTATTTGCGCGCCTGCGCGACGAGCGACCGGGTGCTCGCCTTGCATGCGGTGCCCATTTGCGAAGGGGCGAAGTTTTGCGCTTCGTCGAGCACGTAAAGCCGACCGGTTGGGCTTGGATTCTGTTTGATCCAAGTGAACAGCAGCATCTGCAGCTGATTGACAAAGGACTGCCGGGCCGCGTCGCTTGCGAGCCCGGCAACATTGATCACCGAAATCCGCGTCCCCCGTCGCCGCCATAAAAGAGACGCTGCGGATCGAGGCTCAATCCGGCCGACTGGAGCAAGGGGTTCGTGGCGATGGCCGCAAGAAGTTGATTTGCGATGTCGTCGGCGAGCTTCGGCGCATCGCCGATTCTGCTGATATTCTCGGGCAGATCGGACAATAGGTTGATGAGCCCGTCGATCGAGCCTCCCCCGCTTCTCGCGAAGTCCCGCAGCGCGTCGGCAAGGATCCCTTGCTTCAGCAGCGCCTTCTGGCCCGTTCCGCCAAGATAGGGCGCAAGCGTTGCCCGCGCCATTTCGACCGCCACGCTGCGCTCGTCCTCGGTCTCGGCGTCCTGTCCGCCGCCAATCGCTGCAAAATCCGGAAGCAAGTTTAGGGAAAGCGGATTGCCGCTGGTCACGCCAGGCGTCCAGATGACCACATCGGCGCGTGCGTGATAAGTGTCGGCCTTGGCCGCATCCCCTTCGCCAAAACCTACCGGCCGCGTCGGCCAGCGACAACCGAGACGGGAAAGATCGTTATTGACGTCAAGCACAATGGCGGGGATGCCAAGCAATACCGCTTCTTCGACGATCCGGCGCACGAACACGGTCTTGCCGGAGCCTGAGCCCGCGAGGATCGCGATATGACGCGAGAGCAATTCGGCCGCCAGCGTCACTGGATCGCCGAGCATGCCCCGCTCGAAGCGGTGGCCTATGGGAATCAGCCGTTGGCCTGCCGGCCCAGGATGCTGCTGTTCTGCAGCACCGGTGCCCTGATGAACGATACTGTCGACGCTCTCTTCTCCAGAACTTCGCCCGGTTTCAACAGCCGGCGCTGCGTCCACGGAAGCGGGCTTAACGCCGGCCTCGCCGCGCGGCTGAGGAGACGGCGAGGAAGGCAAGAACGGCGGCGGACAAAGACCTGCCGCCTGGAACAGCGGTGTTTCAAACAGCGGTTTGCGCGCCCGCAGCCAGCCCTCGAAGCCGGGTAGATCCTGCTCTGCCATCGCCCGCAATGC
>JAFMSB010000089.1 GCA_017353815.1 Methylocapsa sp.
GCGCGGGATGTGAAGTCCCAGCAGGCCCGCATCGGCCAACGCGTGCAGGCCGTGAGCCGGCCATTCCGCCTCTCGATCCACTCGTTCGGCGTTAGGAGCTAGTGCCGCGGCCGCTATCTGTGCAGATTTTTTCTGCAGAAGGGTATTGGCGGGCGGGGATATCTCATTCATGCGTCCGTCCTCTCCAACGAGGCAGCGCGGCTGTGCCGTGCGCGGGGGTCGTAAGCGCGCGAACCCCCGTCGATCCGCACAAAATCATACGTCGTCGAAGGACACGAACGCAACCCTCATAACTTCACCCGTGGATGTCGATTCGCATGAAATCACGAGGGGAAAACAGGACGCAACCCCTTGCAAATGATCTGAAATCCGATTTCGGATGCACGCAAACTGCGCCAGAACCTCATTAAGAGTTTGCTGACACCCGCCTCCCGATCAAGGCGGCTCGTTTCCCTTCCCTGCGTTCGCGGGGGCCCGTGCGCTCCGCCCACTTCGCAGTCACCAGCGTTTCCGCGTTCACGCGTCAGCCGCCGCTCGTCCTCCGCGCAGCATCTCAGCATCGATCCGATCCGTCTTGGCCGATCTCATTCAAAACCCACCTCAAGCTGGACGGGCTCCGCCGCAAGGTGATTGCCGCAAGGCCTCAGCGGCAAGCTGAGTGCCAACCACCCTTGCATGTATCTTGGCAAACGCGACGTCACGGCCCCTTGATGTATCATCCCCAAACGGTGAGAATCCACAATCATCCGTTGTGCCGAGTTGCCCCACAGGGAGGTATTCGGCTGCTTTCAATACGCGATCGCGCACCTGCTCAGGAGTTTCGACGCTCTTGCTGAGCACATCGATGACGCCAACGAATACTCGTTGACCGGGAGCGATCGACTCACTGATGACGCGCAGGGCCCGCTCAGGATTCCGTTCACTCGCAAGTTGAACGTAAAAGTTCCCGACTTTCAAATCGAAGAGGCTGGGCAGAAGCTCAGCGTAATCCACATCCGCACTATGGGTCGAGTCACGGTCGCCACCAGGACACGTATGGATCCCGATGCGCTGCTGTTGTTCGGTCGTGAAGTGCTCGAGTACGCGGTTGTTGAGGTCAATGAATTGCCGCAGCAGCCGCTTCGATGGGTCTAGTTTCAGGGCAAGCCGCCCTTCGGTAAAGTCGATCTGTACTTTGTGGGCCCCGCCTTCGAGACAGCCTCGGATGTCTGCAACTGCTTCGGCAACCAAATCCTCAAGAAAGGCATCTTTTGAGTAGCCATCAATGCCTTGCGGTGGATAAAGCAGGCTGAGCGCCGACGCGGAAATGACCGCCTGCTTGAGCGGAATATTGGTCAAGGGGAGTGCCAACTTAAGATAATGATCAGCGCGCCTTCGATAGCTGAATGGACCGACAGTCAATCGTGGTAGCTGACGGGTGTGGCCGTCCGCAAACGTAATGATCAGACCGTCAGAGGCCATGGTTTCGAGCCCGTGAAGCGGATACGCGACGAAGCTTGGCTTGGCCTGCTCACCATCAGTGATCACGGGCGACCCAGTCGCCTCAAAACGCCGGATTGTATCGTAGAGAGCCCGCGCATACAGCTTGTCCAAAGACGTCTGGTCAAGTCGCCCCGCGCCAAACTCATCGACTGCTTTGACCAAGTATTGAGGGCGCGGGATACTGCCGATCGGTTCGGTGGGTATAGACATGATGGAACCTTGGCGCCATTCGTTGGTCACAAGAAAAGCAACCTATTGTGCCCGCGGCTGTAGTGCAACGCCAAACACCCGAGCGTCAAGACACTCTCTTCCAGCGCGGGTCAAACACCGCAGTAAACCGGTTCTGCCTCAATTCCTTTTGCGAAGGCGCCTAGAAAGGCAACATTCGTGCACGCAGAAGTTCTGGGCCGGCCGGGCCATACATTGCCCGTTTAAGAGCCTTTAGATGGTTTATCTGTCCTTCCGCTTGGCCATTGCTCCAGGTCTCCGCGATCACGTTTCTGATTGCGTCGATATCTCTCCGCAATGTGCATGCAAACCGCTGCATTGCATAGAGGCCGGATTGATGCGCGTCCTTCAGCAAGACGCCGAGCTTTGCGACATTCTTGCTCCGAAAAATGCCTCGAAAGCGCATGGCCAGGCGGCGCATGGCGGCGAATTCCGGCCATTCACTTTTGAGCGCGTCAACCTTCACCCCATGATTGTCTGTAAACAACCCGCGCGGCTTGATGCAGAGCGCCGCCGCAACGATCAGTAGAATCGAGCGTCCAGTCGCCGGATCGAGGGTCTTCATCTCAAGAATAGGCGGGGCTGGGCCGAGCTTGACAGGCGACGGCAGCTTTCGCGTCTTTGAGTTCACTCATTCAACGACGAACCGAAGAAGCTTGCTGAGGCCGCCGAAAGGCCGCAAGAGCCGTGCTCTCCGCTCCATCAAATGAGACTAACGCAAATGTCAAAACGGCACCGTCTTGCTCAACCCCGTGTTGGCTTGGATCCGGAGATGGTGTGTTTCGATTAGCCGCCTGCGCACGGCGTCGGTGTCAGCGATTTTTCCCTCAGGACAGGTGAGCGGCAGCGGCAGATAAGGCAGAGATTTCTTCGCAACAGTCCCTTTCAAAACTCCTCTTGTCACGCTTGCCGGAAGTGGCGGGATGCCCGGCTTGAGTCCGCGATGTGCTACATAGCAGGGATTGGCGGGTCGGCTGAGCTAATGAGCGCACGGCCTACATCAGCTCGATTTGCACTGGCACGTGGTCGGAGGGCTTATCCTCGCCGCGCCTTTCCCGGTCGATTACGGCACCGGCCAGCCGGTCGGCCGCGCGCGGCGACAGAAGAAGATGATCGATGCGGATGCCCTTGTTGCGCTGCCAGGCGCCGGCTTGATAATCCCAGAAAGAATAGAGCGCGGGTTCGTCGCTTGTTGCGCGCAGGGCGTCAGTCAGTCCAAGATTGAGAAGGCAGCGATAGCGCGCGCGCGTCTGCGGCAAAAAAAGCGCGTCGCCTTCCCAGGCCGCCGGATCGTAGCAGTCCCGCGGCTCGGGGATCACATTGTAATCTCCGGCAAGAACAAAAACCTCTTCCTGCGCCAACAGGCTTTTCGCATGCGCAATGAGCCGCTCCATGAAGGCGAGCTTATAGGCGTATTTCTCGGTTTGCGGCGGGTTGCCGTTGGGGAGATAAATCGAGGCTACGCGCACGATGCCATCGCCGTAAGGAATGACAGCCTCGATATAGCGCGCCTGCTCGTCGTTTGGGTCTCCCGGAAGGCCCGGCGCCGCCTCGATTGGCGCCTTCGAAAGGATAGCGACGCCATTAAAGCCTTTTTGCGCGTGAACGGCGGCATTATAGCCTTCGGCCTCGACCTCGGCGTAGGGAAAGGCTTCCGCGACGCATTTCAGCTCCTGGAGACAGAGAACATCGGGCCTTGCCTCGCGCAAATAGCGCAAAAGATGTTCCGTCCGCTGCCGCACCGAATTGACGTTCCAGGTCGCGACGATCACGCCCGTGCTCCCCTCTCCGCCGCCGCTGCGGCCGGAAAGGCCTGCGGCAGTGGCGGCTCCTGCATGAGCCGCGGCAGAGTGCCGTGCGGAAGCACCCCCTCGCGCATCAACGCGCGCCGCAGCGGACCAATCATCGAAAATGCCGCCACCGTGGCGCCTCGTATCAGCCCGGCCGGAATATTGTTGAAAAGCAAAGAGCGGTTGAGGAAATCGATGCCGTTCGTGCGAATAAACACATCGGCTCGCCGCGCTTCCTCATAAGCCTTCATCGTCTGGGCCGAGCCGATATCCTCGCCCAGCACGCGCGCGTCCTCGACGATTTCGGCAAGCGCTGCGGCGTCGCGCAGACTCAAATTTAGCCCCTGGGCCGCAAGCGGCGGAAAAATATGCGCCGCCTCGCCAAGGAGCGCGATGCGGCGGCAGGCGAGGCGGCTGGCGCTCATTCCAACCATCGGAAAAAAGCCGCAGGGGCCGTCGATCGCCATCGGGCCGAGCAGAGAGTTGACCTCCTCCTCGATCTCGCGCGCCATTTTCGCACTCGAAAGCCCGCGCCGGCGCTCGGCCGCCTCGCGGCTCATGAGCCAGACGAGGCTCGACCGGTTGGGCTTGCCGGGGAGCGGGCGAAGCGGAACGAGCGTGCACGGGCCGGAGCGCGTATGGAATTCGGTCGAGATATTTAAGTGGGACTTTTTGTGCGACAAAAGCGCGGTATAGGCGGTTTGCGGATAGGTCCAGCTCCGCGTGCCGATGAAAGCTTTGGATCTTGCGAGCGAATTGCGCCCATCGGCCGCCGCCAAAAGAGCCGCCGTGATTTCTTGGCCATCCGCGAGCGTTGCGCGCACCGCGTCATCATCGAAGTTGATATTGCCGATTAGCCCCTCGTGCAAAGTCAAATTCGGCGTCCCGGCGGCGATCCCGGCGAGGCCATCGACGAGGACATCGTTCTCGACGTTTTCGCCGAATTCGGAAAGGCCGATCTCGGCCGCCGCAAAGGACAGTGTCGGCGCCGGAAAGCGCGCGCCTGTCGCATCGATCACGGTGATCTTGGCAATCGGCGCGGTCTTGCCGCGGAAATGCTGCCAAACGCCAAGGGCCCTGTAGAACCGCAGTGAGGCCTCAAAAAGGGCAACCGTGCGCCCATTGGCGCGCCGGTCGACGGGACCGGCGCAAACGACCGAAAACCCGGCATGCGCTAGCGCCAGCGCGGCGGAAAGGCCGGCCGCGCCCGCGCCTGCAACAAGGATATCGGCTTTCGCGGAGGAAGCTGCTATTGGCATGCGGGCCTAATTAAACCAGATTTGCCTGATTGGCGAATGAGACACAGGGCGGCTCCGGCCCTTGCCGCTGCGATCCAAATGGCGCGCGTGCCAGCTTAGGGCTTGAGGCAGCGGCATAAGCCAAGGCTTCGTCAAATCGATGGGTCAATTCAACATTTCCTTTACTCCCCTGCTGCCCTGGCTACTCTTGGCGGTTCTCGCGGCTGCCGCGGCTGTCCTTATTGGCATCAGCCTCTACGCCCGCGCGAGGGGGACCACTCTGCGCGCGCTCGGGCTTTTCTTGCTGCTTGCGGCAATGGCCGGGCCCGCGCTGGTTAAGGAAGAGCGCAATCCCCTCAAAACCGTCGTGGCCGTCGTTGTCGATAGGAGCGGCAGCCAGACGATTGGCGAGCGCCCCGCGCAGACCGGTAAGGCGCGCGCCGGGATCGAAAAGAGCCTCAACGCTCTCGGTGATATCGAAACCCGGATCATCGAGAGCGGCGGCGGCGAGAGCGACGCCGATGGCACGCGGCTGTTTTCCGCTCTGAATGCCGGACTCGCGGACGTCCCTCCGGAGCGCATCGGCGGCGTTTTTATGATCACCGACGGCGAGGTCGACGATGTCCCCAAAGACCCCGCGGCCCTCCCCTTCAAGGCCCCGCTTCATGCCTTGATCACCGGCCATGAAGGGGAGCGCGACCGGCGGATCGAGCTTTTGGAGGCGCCGCGCTTCGGCATCGTCGGCAAGGAGCAGACCATCGAGCTAAAGGTTCTCGACACGGCGGAAGGATCCGATCCCGTTGTTTTAAAAATCAGCCGGGACGGCAATCCGCTTGCAACCATGGCTGCGGTGCCTGGCGAGCGCATCCGCATTCCCGTCAAGATCGAGCACGGCGGCCCGACCGTGATCGAGATCGAGGCCGAGGCGCTGCCGGACGAACTCACCGCGATCAACAACAAGGCGGTGGTCACGATCGAGGGCGTGCGCGATAAGCTCAAGGTGCTGCTCGTCTCGGGCGAACCGCATGCGGGCGAGCGCATGTGGCGCAATCTCCTGAAATCCGATCCGAACGTCGATCTCGTTCATTTCACCATTCTGCGCCCGCCGGAAAAGCAGGATGGGACGCCGATCAACGAGCTCTCCCTCATCGCCTTTCCAACCGCCGATCTCTTCGGCCGCAGGATCAAGGAATTCGACCTTATCGTCTTCGACCGCTATTCGAACCAGAGCATTCTGCCGCTCATCTATTTCGATAATATCGTGCGCTATGTGCGCGACGGCGGGGCGCTGCTCATTGCGGCGGGTCCCGATTTCGCCAGCCCCGAGGGGCTTTATTACTCGCCGCTCGGCCGGATTTCGCCCGTGCGCCCGGACGGCACCCTCACCGAGCAAGCATTTCGCGCCGCGATCACGCGGGACGGCGCCAAGCACCCGGTGACGCGCGGCCTGCCCGGCGCAGCCGAGACACCGCCCGCCTGGAGCGAATGGTTCCGGCAGATCAATGCCGATGTCACCCATGGCACCAATCTGCTCTCGGGGGCGGGCGGAAAGCCGCTGCTGGTGCTCTCGCGCGAGGGAAACGGAAGGGTGGCGCTGCTCTTGACCGATCAGATGTGGCTCTGGGCGCGCGGCTTCGAAGGCGGCGGCCCGCATCTCGATCTTTTGCGCCGTCTTGCGCATTGGCTCATGAAGGAGCCCGACCTTGAGGAGGAGGCGCTGCGGGCGATTGTGCGCGGGCATGGCATCGAGATCGAGCGCCAGAGCCTTAAGGGCGATTTCCCGCCGGTTGCGGTGACCGCGCCCTCGGGCGCCACTCAGACCGTTACGCTTGCTCCGGCCGCGCCAGGCCTTTCGCGCGCAACCGTCAATGCCGCGGAAATGGGGCTTTACCGCATAAGCGACGGAAGCCGTAAGGTGCTTGCAAGCGTCGGCCCGGAAAATCCGCGCGAGTTTCAAGAGGTCGTCTCGACACCCGAAAAGCTCCGGCCGCTTGCCGAGACAACGGGCGGCACGGTGCGCCGCATCGGAAATGGGAAGGTTGGCGACGTGAGCCTGCCGCGGATCATCGCTGTTGGCGAGAGCCGCAACTATGG
>JAFMSB010000006.1 GCA_017353815.1 Methylocapsa sp.
AGGGTCCGAGAGCCGCGCGAAGCCGCGCTGTGATGCTGGCGGGCGCGATCGCAAATCCAAGCCGGAGTCCGGGAAGGCCATAGGTTTTCCCGAAGGAGCGCAACACAATCATCCCGCTTGAAGGCATGTTTGGAACGGCACTCGCCATCGACTCAAGGTCGATGAATGCCTCATCGACAATCAAGATGCTGCTATGCTTGCTGAGCGAGGCCGCCAAAGCATGCAGGTCTTGCGCGGCAATGCGCATCCCGTCGGGATTGTTTGGGTTGACGACGATTGCGGCGTCATGACCTTTGAGCTCCACGAAATCTTTTGTGGTGGTTACTCTGGCGCCGCATGCGGCCCAGCTCCGCGCATGCTCGCAGTAGGTGAAGCCCAAAATGCCTGCGCGGCGCGCAGGAAAAAGCCGGGGAAGCCAATTTATGATCGCTTGCGTCCCGGGCGCGGCAACCACCTCGGCACGTCCGGGGACCCCGTACGCATTGGCCGCCGCCTCTTCAAGGGCGCGAAGCTCCCCCGGACAAGGCAGCCTAGCGTAGCATTCCGGCTGCAGTTTGCCCACCGGATAAGAGTAGGGATTTACGCCGGTCGAGAGATCGAGCCAGGGTTCGGGCGCTTGCGGATAGGCAAGGCGTGCGGCAGAAAGATCGCCGCCGTGCTGAATGGCGGGCAATGCGGGCGGGCAAGAGGCTTCACGCATGGACATTGCTGGATCCACAAAGCTTGCCGTGCTTGCCGTGCTCGCTGAGGGTGTCTTAGGATATCCCCAATCCTTGTATGCCATGATAGGTCACCCGGTCAGCTGGATCGGCCGCCTCATCGCGATTGCCGAGCGCGCATTGAACCAGAAAAAAAGGTCCGCTGCAGCCCGCTTCGCGTCGGGCGCGGCAGCGCTCGCAATCCTTTTGCTCATCGCGGCCGGGGCGGCGCGTCTTGCGGAGGCCGGGATTGCCGCGCTTGGGCTTGCCCGCCCGCTGCCCCTCTTGCTGAACGCGCTTGCTGCTGCGAGTCTCATCGCTCAACGCAGCCTTGACGATCATGTTTTCGCCGTCCGGCAAAGCCTCGAAAAAGGAATTGAGGAAGGACGCGAAGCTGTCGCAAAAATCGTTGGCCGCGATGTCGACACGCTTGATGCGTCCAGCGTTGCGAGCGCAGCGATTGAGAGCGTTGCCGAGAGCTTTTGCGACGGCGTGGTGGCGCCCGCCTTCTGGATTGCGGCTTTTGGTCTCGCTGGCGGGCTCTGCCACAAGACGATCAATACGGCGGACAGCATGATCGGCCACCGCACCGTGCGCTATGCTGCTTTTGGCTTTGCCGCGGCAAAGCTCGACGATCTTGTCAATTTTGCTCCGGCGCGGCTTTCGGCGCTGCTTGTTGCCGCCGCGTGCCTGCTTACAAAAGGAGCTTCTCTTAAAGGTGCGTTGCGGACCCTTTGGCGCGATTCAAGCGGCCATCCTTCGCCCAATGCCGGATGGCCCGAAGCGGCATTTGCGGGGGCACTCGGCCTCAGGATCGCCGGGCCTCGTTCCTATGAGGGCGTTAATGTCACTGACGCCCCAATAGGGGATGGCAACAGGGCTTGCGCCAAAGACATCGAGCGGGCGCTCGCGCTTTACCGGCGCGCCTGCCTCGTCCATTGGCTCGCTTTGATAGCCATCCTGCTTGCTATCGCGCGATTTTAAGGAGCCGGTCGAGGTCCATGTGCTCCTCAAGATGGGCAGCGACCGCATCGAGAGCCGCTTCGAGCAAGGCATCGTAAGAAAGGCCCGACCCTTTGGCCCCGAGGCGTGATAGCAGCGCGCTTCGCTGCCCTGCGGAGGCAAAAAGTCCGTGGACATAGCAGCCGCTCACCCGCCCATCCGCAGAGATGGCGCCATCGCTCCGCCCATCGGAAAAATACAATAGAGGCCGCGCGCAGTCCGGCCCATGGGTCCGGCCAACATGCATCTCATAGCCGCGGAAGGCGGCGCCGCCGGCGCTTTTGCCTTCCACCGGCGCCAGCAACTTCTCATTCTCAAGCCGCGTCTCTATATCGAGCAGGCCGAGCCCCTCCGCCTCGCCGGGCGGACCCTCGATACCAAAAGGATCGCGAATGACCTTGCCAAGCATCTGGTAGCCCCCGCATAGGCCAAACACATGGCCGCCCCGGCGCAAATGGGCGAAAAGATCGATGTCCCAGCCCTCGCGCCGGAATGCGGCAAGACCGGCAATCGTTGTCTTCGAGCCCGGGAGAATGACGAGCGAAGCATCGGCGGGCAGCGCTTCACCGCTCCCAACCATGACAAGCCGCACCTCGCGTTCCAAATAGAACGGGTCGAGATCGTCGAAATTGCTGATGCCAGGTAATACAGGCGCGGCAATGGTGATTTGGCCATCGCCCTGGCCCCGGGGGCGGAAAGGAAAAAGCCCCAGCAAATCCTCCTCTGGCAGACGCTGCGCGTCCGGGCAATAGGGAATGAGCCCCAAAGAAGGCCAGCTGGTCACTTCTTCAATCAGCTCAATTCCACTCGTAAGAAGATCAGGATCGCCGCGAAACTTGTTGATGACAAAGCCTTCGATCATGCGCGCATCCGCCGGATGAAGCACCGCTTTCGTGCCGACGATTTGCGCGATGACGCCGCCGCGATCGATGTCGCCCGCCAAAATCACCGGGGTGTCCGCGGCGCGCGCAAAGCCCATATTCGCGATGTCGTTTTTGCGCAGATTGATTTCGGCCGCGCTGCCTGCGCCTTCGACAAGAACGAGGCTGCATTGGGCGCGCAGTCTGTCAAAGCTTTCGAGCACTTCGGGCAGAAGTTTGCGCTTCAGCTCTTGATATTCCAGGGCTTGCGCCTTTCCCATCACCCGCCCGCGCACGGCAATCTGGGCGCCATCGCCGCTCTGAGGTTTGAGCAGGACGGGGTTCATGTCGACACTGGGAGAGACGCCGCATGCACGCGCTTGGGTTGCCTGAGCGCGGCCAATTTCGCCGCCATCCGGCGTCACGGCCGCGTTGTTCGACATGTTCTGCGGCTTGAAGGGACGGATTTCGAGGCCTCGATTGCGATAAGCCCGGCAAAGGCCGGCAACAATCACCGACTTTCCCGCGCCCGAGCCGGTGCCCTGCACCATCAAGCTCTTTGCCCGCCGCGCGGGACTCAGTACTCGATCCCTTCTTGCGCTTTCACACCTGCCGCAAAATGATGTTTTATGGCCGTCATCTCGGTCACAAGATCGGCCGCATCAATTAATTCCGGCTTGGCATTGCGCCCGGTGATAATGACATGGAGACCGGGCCTGCGCACGCGCAGAGCCGCGATGACCTCAGCCGGAGAAAGATAGTCATAGCGCAAGGCTATGTTGAGCTCATCGAGCACCACGAGTTTTATGCGTGGATCGGCCATCAGCTCCTGCGCCTTTGCCCACGCCGCTGCCGCAGCGGCGATATCGCGCTCGCGATCTTGGGTCTCCCACGTGAAACCTTCGCCCATCGTATGCCACGAAAGGAGATCCCGAAAGCGCGCCAGCGCATCGCGCTCGCCGGTGGTCCAAGCGCCCTTGATGAATTGCACGACCGCGCAATGCCATCCATGACCAAGCGCGCGCAAGAGCAACCCAAAAGCTGCCGTGGATTTCCCCTTGCCCTTGCCCGTGTGGACGACAAGGAGGCCTTTTTGGGCGACGGTTTTCGCGGCCACCTCCGCATCCTGGGCGGCCTTGCGCTTCGCCATCTTTTCCTTATGGCGAAGCGCACCGGCTTCGGGAAGCGCTCGCTGCTGCATCAGCTACGCAAGCTCGCTCGCGCCCGCTGCCACCAGCCCGACCGCTTGGGGCGCGCCGGTTCTGTCTCCGGCTTTGCATCCTCTGCAGAGTCCGAGGGACTTTCACCGCTGCTCAAGGCATCCCCCGCCACGAGAATGGGCCCCTCCCGGATGCTTTCGCCAGCCTCGGCCGGGGAGGGGATTTGGATTTCTGCTGCCTCGCTTTCGTGGCCCAGCGCGCCTTCCGGCGCGGCTTCCCCCTCTGGCATGGGCCGTTCCTTTCTGCCGCGGACGGCGCGCTGGCCCCGCCGGCTTCGCGGCCTTCTCCCGCTCGCCGCAGCACCTGCCTCCCGGGCCGCTTGCTCCTCGCTTGCAACCCTTTGCGCATCGCTATCGGCAACATCGGACGAGGACACGAGACTTCCCTCGGCTTCGCCATCTCCCAAGCTCTCCATGCCGGAGACGGGGCTTGCGAACCCAGCCGCGATGTCCGCGCCAGGAGGAACGAGAGGCCCGCGCCCCCCGAGGGCCGCCATCATCGCCAAACCCTCGTCAGGGGGCTGAGGCGCGTTGGCCGCTATGCCGGAAATATCCCGGCTGCCGCCCCGGGTGCGCCTACGCCTGCGCCTGCGCCTTTGCCAGGCCTGGGCCTCGCTTTCGCTATCACTCTCGCGCTGTCTATCGCTCGAGGATTGCGCTGCAACCGTTGGCGCCTCATCGCCCTCAACCGCGGCATTTTCGGAGACGGCCAAGAAGCCGCCGCTGGCATCCGCGCCAGCGGTCTCGTCAGCTGCGAGGGCCGGCACGCCTTTTATTCCCGCTGCGGGTTCGCCCCGCTGCAAGGTATAGTAGTTCGTGCTCATCAAAGTCTCGTCAGCGGCGATTGTCACCGATGCGCCGAAGCGCTCCTCCAAATCGCGCAGATGGGAGCGCTTTTGGTTGAGAATATAAAGCGCAACCGGCGTCCGGGTCTTGACGATGAGGTCATGCTCCGCGCTTTTGATCAAGGCGTCTTCGAGGGCCCGCAGGACGTGCAGGGCGATCGAGGCCGTCGAGCGCACCGTTCCCGCACCGCCGCAATGGGGGCAGGGAACCGTCGAGCCCTCGATCACGCCCGCGCGCGTGCGCTGGCGCGACATCTCTAAAAGACCAAAATGGGACATGCGGCCGATCTGGATGCGGGCACGGTCATTTTTGAGCGCTTCTTTCAACCGGCGCTCAACGGTGCGGTTGTTCCGCGCCTCCTCCATGTCGATGAAATCGATGACGATGAGACCTGCCAGATCGCGGAGCCGCAGCTGACGGCTGATCTCTTCGACGGCCTCGAGGTTGGTGCGCAGCGCCGTGTCCTCGATGTTGTGTTCGCGCGTGGACTTGCCGGAGTTGACATCGATCGCGACCAAAGCCTCGGCTTGATTGATGACGATATAGCCCCCTGACTTCAACGTCACCTGGTTCGAGAACATTGCGTCGAGCTGCGTTTCGACGCCGAATTTCGCAAAGATCGGGGCGCGCTCGCGGTAGGGCTGGACCATTTTGGCATGGCTCGGCATGAGCAGCCGCATGAATTCCTTGGCCTCGCGATAGCCCTCTTCGCCCGCAACAATGATTTCCTCGATATCTTTATTGTAGAGATCGCGGATGGAACGTTTGATTAGCGAACCCTCTTCATAGACGAGGGTAGGCGCCGTCGAGCGCAATGTGGTCTCGCGGACCGTTTCCCACATCCGCAACAAATATTCGAAATCCCGCTTCACCTCGGCCTTGGTGCGCGATGCGCCCGCGGTGCGGACAATCACGCCCATTCCTTCGGGGACATCGAGCTCCAGAGCGATCGCCTTCAGCCGCTTGCGGTCGGAGGGATCGGTGATCTTGCGCGAAATTCCCCCGCCCCGGGCGGTGTTCGGCATCAAAACCGAATAGCGCCCGGCGAGCGAGAGATAGGTCGTAAGCGCCGCGCCCTTGTTGCCGCGCTCCTCTTTTACGACCTGAACAAGCAGCACCTGCCGGCGCTTGATCACCTCTTGGATCTTATATTGCCTTCGCGCCCGCGGCCGGTGCGGAGGCATCTCTTCCAGCGCGTCACCGCCAATCTGCTCGATCTCGGCCGCTTCCTCGGCCCCTTCAGCGCGCGGCCCGGCGCCAGCTTCGCCCGCTTGGCTGATTCCGCCCGGTTCCTCCCCGGCCCAATCAGGCTGAAAAGCCTGCGCACCGCCGTTCGCCGCGCCGCTCTCCTCTTCGCCTGCCGCTCGTTCGTTTTCTTTTGCAGCAATGTCCTCCGAAGCGCTGCCTGCGACCGGCTCGACTGCCCCGGAAAGATAGCTTTCCAGCCCTCCCGGTGATTCTGGCAACTCCTGTTCTGACGCAGTGCGTTCCGCTTCAGCACTCTCCTGAATTTGATCGTCCGGCTGCAGTTCCACTGGCACCTGCGCTGCGGCGTCAGGAGCCATTTCCGCCACGAGACCCTCGTCTTTGGCTCCGGCAAGGCCCTCTTCCCCAAGGAGCGCCTCGAGGGGAGCGGCCTCCGATATGACAGGCCCGGCTCTGTGGCTTTTTGCTGCGCGTTGTCCATTGGACTCGCCGCGCCGGAAGCGGCGGCTGCGGCGCAGCGGCCTAAAGTCCTCCTCCTCATCATGCGCCTCCCTCGCCTCTTCCTCGATTAGCGCCTGGCGGTCGGCGACGGGTATCTGGTAGTAATCGGGGTGGATTTCCGAAAAAGCGAGGAACCCGTGGCGGTTTCCGCCGTAATCGACAAAGGCGGCTTGCAGCGAAGGCTCGACTCGCGTGACCTTGGCAAGATAGATATTCCCGCGAAGCTGTCTTTTGCTGGCCGATTCGAAATCGAACTCCTCGATCCGGTTTCCGCGGATGACCACGACCCGGGTTTCCTCGGGGTGAGATGCGTCAATGAGCATTTTGGTAGACATGGCAAACTCGTTTCGATGTGCGGCTCAGAGGGCGGCCACCGCCGCGCAAGGTCCGCACCTGGGCTGTCGAAAGCGCGGCTGGGCTGGCGTGAAGCCTATGCCCGCCGCGGACGGTTGAATAAGGAATGGACCAAAGCCTCGCGGCGGACAGAGAATCATCCGCCAAGGGGCAATTTCCGGGATATTATGGCGCTTGGCGGCGGCAGGCCGCAGAACGGGCGTACCGGGACGGCTCGTGCCCCTGCTGCGCAGTGAAGGCAGTGATGATGGTCCTGCGGATCCTCGCAGACCGCCGGCTCGGTGCTCGTCAGGATGGGCGAAATCTTGGCTTAAATCGCGGGTGATCCTGGAACGCCACTCGACGGGACAAACCATGTCCTCTGTACCTATTATCTTCGGGACCGGCGCCAATGAGCTAGGCAGGTTCCGGTCAAGGCAGCGGTTGCGCCCAGCCTCTCGTCAGGATTGGCGAAGATGCCGACTAAAACCTGGCTTACGCAACGCGACACAGCTGTCCATCATCAAAAATCCAAAGCCTTAACGCGGCCTTTACCGCGCGGCGCCAAACACACGCTGCCCAAGATCATCGAATTCCGGGCAAGAACAGTGAGTAAACATTCATATCGGCATTGCCGGTCATTTGGCAAGTTTTCTAGGAGCTCCAATTGGCCCTGCCCGGGTTTTCGCTGTGGGTTTCTTCCTGTTCGCAACTCGTTAATCTCGCCGGACCAAAGGGTACAGATGATGGGAAACCATTGGAGGCCGAAGCCATGCCATTGCGCGCCGGGGGAAATCGATTTGCGCAGCCCCATGGATGATGTGACGGTCAGGAGCGGAATCCTCCTCCCGGTTCGCGCCGCAGATGTGGCGGCGAGGAAATTGGCTCCTGCCATTATTGGCATGATTGGCATGGCATTCCTTTTAAGCGCGGGCGTGGCATGCGATGCCCGTGCGCAGGCGGAGCCCGCGGCGAGCATGGCTGCCGCAACCTCGGTCCAGCTCGATCAGAGCGCCGACCAGGCCACGCTGAGCTTTGGCATGTCTGCCTGTCTTGAGGCGTCGGCCTTTGTTCTCGGCGATCCTGCCCGGGCTGTCATCGATCTGCCGCAAACCGACTTTGCGAAGCTGCAGGAGAAAGAAATCGCAAAGCCGCAGCAAAGAAAGAACAGTCTTGTCGCCTCCTTCCGGTTTGGCCAGCTTGAGCCTGGGAGGTCGCGCATCGTCATCGATCTTAGGGCGCCTGCCCAAATTGTGCAGGCGGATTGCGGCAATGCGGCAGAAGGAGCCGGCGGGCACAAGCTCGTCATCGCGTTATCGAAAACGGATGACGTGACTTTTAGGGATGCGGCGCAGGCCGCCCGGGCACGTCTGGCTGCATTCGGGGAGGCCAGGGAAAGCAGCAAGCCTGAGCCCGCCTCCGGCCTGCCTGTTGTCGTTCTCGATCCAGGCCATGGCGGAATTGACCGGGGCGCCAGGGTCAAAGGGATCATGGAAAAGGACATCACTCTTGAATTCGCAAAGGCTCTAGCAGCAAAGCTTGAGGCAAGAGGTCTGTTCAAAATCATTATGACCCGCGCGGACGACCGCTTTGTGTCTTTATCCGAACGTGTCCGCATCGGGCGCGAGAATAATGCGTCGCTCTTTGTTTCAATTCATGCCGACACCCTCTCTAAGGCAGCCAAAGTATCGGGCGCAACGGTTTACACGCTCTCGGACCGGGCGTCCGATGCCGAATCGGCGCGAGTCGCGGAAAGGGAAAATCGGTCCGACGTCATGGCGGGCGCGGATCAATCCGACGACAATGACGAGGTTACCGGCATTTTGAACGATCTGACGCGGCGCGAGACCAGGTCCTACAGCCATATGTTTGCCCGCACCCTGGTTAATTATTGGCGGGCTGCGGGCCGGCTGAACAAAAATCCTAGGCGCTCGGCCCGGTTCCGGGTCCTGCGAGCGCCCGATGTACCATCCGCGCTTTTGGAACTCGGATATCTCTCGAATGGCAAGGACAGCGAGGCTCTCAAATCGCCCGAGTGGCAGGACCATGCGGCCAATCAAATGGCTGATGCAATTTCGGACTATTTCGCTTCAAAGGCGAAAACCGCGCCCTTCAGTCCCCTCACAGCGGCCGATCCTGGCCCGGCAGCCCAAAAAAACCCGGCCCTGCGCCAGTAAGCGGCCTTTCCCTGCCCGCAGCTGGAAATCCGGTTTGAGTAAAGCCATCAGTCTTAGGCACCTGGACAAAAATGACGTCAAATCGTCGACTAATCATAAAAAACTAATTTTTTGCCGTTTATAGGATCGCCACAGCGGCAATTGCAGATCGGGAGCCGTTTTCTGGGGCGGGTTCCGGGCTCCCCATACAACAGAGCCGACGATCGATGCTACCACTGTGCCTGGGTAAAATCACCGTTCATCATTTCACTGCTGACTCCGTCAAACTTGATAGATCGTTTATACAAATGGATGTTCTTAAGAAACGAAGTAATATCCTGTTTTGAGCATAGATTAATATAAATTACAAATTCTCGATAACCATAATTCGGAACCTTGTGAAGAATACATAGGGTCCGTTCATAGTTTGGAATTGAGTAAGGGAATAGCATTGTCCCGAGGGTGTTGCCAGAAAAAGAGTAGTTGTAAAAAATTTCGGAAACTGTCTCTAATTTAATTTCTCTTCTCAGGACGAGATTCTTATAAACGAGCCGATCATGATAAAGCTCAACCCGTGCAGACAAAGAAAACAAACTCACCCCGACGAAAAACACGGCAAAAGGCGCCGAAAAATAAAAGATAGCTTCGTTATCAGGAGATTTAGTTGATGCTACAATCATCACGATCAAAACAAATAACAGGAGCAAAGCCAAAATTTTAAAGTATGGGTATTTGTATGCTCGAATGGTTATGACGGGTTCCATAGATCCACCCCCTGAGCTGGTCCATCCTTAGGTACGTGTTTCGACATGAATAGGGATGTCGATTTTGTGCAGCAGTTTTGACCTGCATCTTTGCCATATACCAATTGGGGGAGGCTGGCCGCCCGTTTTGATGGGGCTTTGCCCTTACTGCGTTTTCATCTTTGTTGGCTTGAGTTAAATCGAGATTCTCCAGATGGCTCACTTGTATGAGTTTTAATCCCTCCCTAATCATAAACTCCGTTTTCTTGCATCCCTTGTTCAGGGGATGACGTTTTCCCTTTTTCTCCTACCATAGTCGCTTACCTTTCTCTTATCAGTTTCGGTACTGCAGTCTCCGGCGCGGGGCCTTTGCCGCGTTGTCAGCAACTGTGTGGAGGTGGCCTTCGAGAATCGAGCATGGCCGCCGGACTCCATTGCCAAGACGTTTGAGCGGCTGACAAAATTTCAACATAAAGACGCCGCACGGAGTCGTGCGAGGCAGTCGTGTTTGGGCGCCAGATCATACGGTGTAAACAGTTTCCGGCGATAGTTTTTGGAGAAGCCAGCGGTTTTCGTGCGAGTCACATGTTTTGCCGGAGCGGCGCGCTGCGGCTTCCGGCTCCTGCTAAAAGAGCGGCAGCGCCGGGGTCCTGGCAAGGCAGCGCCAGGGCCTTGCCAAGAGGGCACCTCTTATCGAGTTTTCCGTAAAGGCCCGAGCGCATGAGGCACATTTTCCGTTTCTTTGGTTTCCTTTTCGCAACGGGTGCGATTCTTTTTACCGTGGGAGCCTGCGTGGCGGCTCTCTTGGTTTGGCAATTCGGGCGGGACTTGCCGGACTACACGGCGCTCAAGGACTATGAGCCGCCCGTCATGACAAGAGTCCATGCAAGCGATGGTTCGCTGATCGCCGAATATGCTCGCGAGCGGCGCCTGTATCTGCCGGGCAGCGCAATTCCGCCGCTCATCAAGAACGCCTTCATTTCTGCCGAGGACAAAAACTTCTATTCCCATCCGGGCGTCGATTTCGAGGGTATCCTTCGTGCCTTGTTCATTTTCGTCCAGGGCGACAAGCATGTTCAAGGCGCATCGACGATCACCCAGCAAGTTGCCAAGAATTTTCTTCTGACGAAAGAACGATCGTTTACGCGCAAATTCCGGGAAGTTCTGCTCGCTTTCCGGATCGAAGGCGCCTATTCCAAAGACAAGATTCTCGAACTTTACTTGAACGAGATTTATCTGGGCCTTGGGAATTATGGGGTGGCGGCCGCGGCGCTCAACTATTTTGGCAAGTCCGTCCAGGAACTTACCGTTTCGCAAGCAGCCTATCTCGCGGCCTTGCCCAAGGCACCGAATAATTACCATCCGTTTTTGAAGCGGGAACGGGCGGTCGAACGGCGCAATTGGGTCATCGACCGTATGGTTGAGAATGGCTTCGTTTCGCGCGAAGATGGAGAAAAAGCCAAATCCGAGTCTCTGGGTGTCAACCCGAGAGTGCTTTCGCCAAACGCCTTCGCGGCGGGCTATTTCGCCGAGGAGGTGCGGCGCGAGCTCAGCGAGCGCTATGGAGAAAAAAAGCTCTACGAAGGCGGTCTTTCCGTACGCAGCACGCTTGATCCAAAGATGCAGCTGTTGGCGCGGCGCGCGCTCGCTGACGGCCTCGTCCGTTACGACGAAGCCCATGGTTTTCGCGGCCCAATGCGCCATATCGATATCTCCCAGGATTGGGGGGTCGCGCTCGCCGATACCCCGGCCTTGGGCGATGTTGCGCCTTGGCGTCTTGCGGTTGTTCTCGATATCAACCCGGCAAGCGCGCAGATCGGCCTCCAGCCCCATCATGAAAAATCCGGCGAGATCGAGCGCGAGCGTATCACCGGCACGCTCGCGCCGGTTGGCCTGCGCTGGAACCGGGGCCGCAGCTCCCGCTCATCGCTTGGGCCGGGCGATGTGATTTATGTCGAGCCGCTCGATGGGAAACCCGGCCAATACCGGCTGCGCCAGATACCCGAAGTAAGCGGCGCGATTGTCGTTATGGACCCCTATACTGGCCGCGTCTTGGCGATGGTCGGCGGATTTTCCTTCGATCAATCGGAGTTCAACCGCGCAACCCAGGCCATGCGTCAGCCCGGCTCTTCCTTCAAGCCGTTCGTCTATGCCACCGCCCTCGACAATGGCTATACGCCTTCGTCCATCGTTCTCGATGCACCCATCGAGATCGATCAAGGACCGGGGCTCGGCGTGTGGCGTCCGGAGAATTTTGAAGGAACATCAAGCGGCCCCCATACGCTGCGCTATGGCGTGGAGCATTCAATCAACCAGATGACGGTGCGGCTCGCGCGCGATGTCGGGATGCCGCTCATTGCTGAATATGCCAAGCGATTTGGCATCTATGACAATCTGCCGCCTTATCTTGCCATGTCGCTTGGCTCCGGTGAAACAACACTGCTGCGATTGACGACCGCCTATTCGATGCTTGCTAATGGCGGCAAGCGAATTAAGGAAACCCTGATCGATCGCATTCAGGACCGCTGGGGCCATGCAATCTACCGCCACGACGAGCGGATTTGCGAGGGATGCGATGCGGCCGAGTGGCGCAACCAGAGCGAGCCAAGACTGATCGACAACCGCGAGCAGGTTCTCGATCCGTTGACCGCCTATCAGATCACCTCGATTATGGAAGGCGTGATCCAGCGCGGCACGGGCCAGGCGATCAAGGAGGTCGGGAAGCACCTGGCGGGCAAGACCGGGACGACGAACGAGGCAAAGGATCTTTGGTTCGTCGGATTTTCGCCCGATCTCGCGGTCGGAGTGTTCATGGGTTACGATCAGCCGCGCTCATTAGGCGGCTCGGCGCAGGCGGCCCATTTTACCGCCCCCATTTTCCGGGATTTCATGAAAATGGCTCTTGCCGGCAAGCCCGATATTCCCTTTCGCGCGCCGCCCGGGATCAAGCTGATTTGGGTCGACGTGAAAACGGGCCTGAGAACAAGTGCAAGCTCTCCGGGGGCAATCCAGGAGGCTTTCAAGCCGGGGACGGCGCCGCCCGATTCTTATGCCATCGGCGACGCATCCCCGCGGCCTCAGGCTGTCAACCCCGATGCCGACCGCCTGGTGGGCACGGGCACGGGCGGGCTCTATTAGAGGCTCACGCGGGAGCGCGCGGGTTTCTTGCGGCACGGTTTCTGGCCGCTTGCGCCCTGCTGCCGGTTTGCGCAGGAACGTACTTACATGCCGCCGCAGAAAGCGTTATGCTGAGGCTTGCAGCTCAAAAAAGCTGCGGGGCGCGGCTGGGGTTGTATGTGGCTCCGCCCGGATGGAGGTTGTAATGAAATATTTTGCGGTTAGAGCGAAGGTTATTCGTCTCGCCTTTGTTTTAATGCTGGCAAGCCTGGGGTACGCCCTTCCGGGCACCGGGATCACGGCCAAGGCGGCCGTGCCTTCGGCGGCAGCGCAAGCGGCGCCTGACCTGGCGCGGCCGGCACAAGCCGAGAAGGCGTACTACCATTGGCGATGGCATCGCTGGCATCGTTGGCATCGTTGGCATCGTTGGCACCGCTGGCACCGATGGTATTACCGGCCCCGCTGGCACTATTGGCACCGCTGGCATTATTGGCGCCCGTGGCGTTGGCGGCGGCGTTATTATTATTGGTGACCGGTGCAGGCTGGGGCCGCCGCTATCGGCGGCCCGTTGTGCTCGCCTGATCTATGCCGAGGATTAAGGAAGCTCGCCGGCTGAGGCTGACACTGCCCGGCTGCAGTCGGCGAGAACCGAAGCGCCGGACTGAAACGAGGCGCCCGGCCTGGGACAGGGTTCATGAAGACTGCGGCGGTTATCCGGCATGTCCACTTCGAGGATCTCGGCACTTTTGCCGGGCCACTGTCTCAGGCTGGGTATGAGATCAACTACCACGACATTGGGCGGCGGGGCATGCCGGATCCCGCGCGGCCCGATCTCCTCATCGTGCTCGGCGCGCCGGTCGGCGTCTATGAGACGGACAAATACCATTTTTTGCGCGACGAAATCGCGCTTCTAAAAGCCCGCATTACTGCTGGGCGGCCTGCGCTCGGCATCTGTCTTGGCGCCCAGTTAATCGCCTGCGCCATGGGGGCAAAAGTCTACTCGTCCGGCCATAAGGAAATCGGTTTCGGCACCGTGCAGTTGACGGGAAACGCTCTTTCCACGCCGCTGCGGTATTTGGCCGGCATTCCTGTGCTGCATTGGCATGGCGATACCTTTGACTTGCCCAAAGGCGCGGCGCATCTCGCAGCAACGCCAGTTTGCCGCAACCAGGCTTTTTCGATTGACGCAAACATTCTTGGCATTCAGTTTCATCCTGAGTTTGACCCGGCGGCCGGCATCGAGCCATGGCTGATTGGCCATGCCGTGGAGCTTGGCGCCGCCGGGATCGATCCGCGGCGTTTGCGCGACGATGCAAAAGCGGCGGAAGTCTCATTGCCGGGAAAAGCGCGGCTGATGTTCGGCGAATGGCTGAGCGGGCTTAGCGAGTGAGTCTCTGTGGCCTCCCGGAACGCCCTTCGGGCTTTGAGTTCGCGCTGCCCTTAGCTGCGCGCTGCCTGCTGCTCAAAGGTTTGCGCTTCACGAAAATCACTGACAGCCGCTGCAGCGGCAAGAAATGCCGGAGTTGCGCATATCGGGGAGTTGAAATGCCTGGCGCCGCTCCAGCGAATGATTCGCATCATTATCGACACCGGCCGCTTGCTAGGCCGCTGCGGTTCCAGGAGCACTACGGGCCGATTTGAGGGACTCGAACAAAAACATATCGTCGGCATAATAGTCATCCACAAAATTGCGTATTTCATGATCTTCGAATAGTTCCCGAGAAAATTCTTCTGTCGCCTTCTTGTACAAGCCGAGGGTTATCGCCGCCTTTCCAAGATTATACCGGGCAGATCGCGGAAGAAGACGCAGGTAAACAGGCCGCAATACCGTTTGCACCTCCTTTACAATTGCGAATCTCGGTATCGCGCTCTGGTTCTCGCGGCCGTCTGCCCGAAAGTAAACGCCTGTCTTCATGCGAACGAAATCGGCAAACTCGGCCATCTGGTCGAGCAGAAACAGATGTTTAATGAGAACCTTATGGTTCAAGGTCGTAAAAGATGCCTGCGGTAAAAACGGGGAATATGCAGCCTCTAAGCTTTGCGGTTTCTTCTTCAACTGTTCGATTATTCCTGCAGTTTCTGCGACGGCCTGGCGCACGGAAATTTGGGACTGCGGAATTTTAAGATCTCTGATGTGTTGGATGATAGCGGAGGCGAAACGCTCATGCGGTTCCCGCACGACCGCCACCGAATCATATTCCATGACTTTACGGAATTCCTCCGGAAAATGGTCGCGCAGTGTCTGCAACGGGAAATGCCGCCAGCTGATGTGTCCTAGATGCTCGTGCGGTCCTTCTTCTGAAAACTTGCCCTTGTAACTGTCGATGCCTGCCAGCTGGGTTCTAACGGTGGACCCGGCACATTTGGGGATATGAATAAAAGCGAATCGATGTTCGTCACTAATGATCACGATTCTGCCCCATATTGCCTTTGAACGGCCTCCGCCCAAATTGGCGGCGTCTGGCGAAACTGACCGATACAGCGGAATGACAGCCCGGCCGCCGGCAACCCTAGCATGACTCCCCCCGTGCTTGCTATGCCGCCGCTGTTTCGGATGAAGCAGCCCGCGTCTGCGCTGACCTCAGGGATTTAAACAGCATGATATCCTCCGCGTAGTAATCATCAATAAAATTACGTATTTCATGATTCTCTGATAATTTCTGAGAGAGCTCCTGTGTCGCCGACTTGTATAAACCGTAGGCTACAGCCGCCATTTTAAGTTTATACCTGGCGGATTGAGGAAGATATACGTAAACGTGCCGAAAAATACTTGATACGTCTTTTACAATTGCGGACCTCGGTACTGCACTCTGGTTCTCGCGGTTGCCGGCCCGAAAGCAAATGCCTGTCTTCATGCGAACAAAATCGGCAAACTCGGCCATCTGGCCGAGCAGAAACAGATGTTTTATGAGAACCTTATGGTTCAAGGTCGTAAACGACGTCTGCGGCAAGAACATCGAGTACGCAGCCTCTAAAGTTTGCGGTTTTTTTCTCAAATGTTCGATTACCCCGGCAGCTTCGGCGGCGGCCGCGTGCACGGAGATCTTAAACTGCGGAATTTTGTACGTTCTTACGTATTGCATGAGAGCCGACGCGAAACGCGCCTGCGGTTCCCGCACAAAAGCCACGGAATCATATTCGGTGACTTTACGGAATTCTTCGGGAAAATGGTCGTGTAGTGTTTGCAACGGCAAATGGCAAAAATAGATGTATCCTAATTGGTCGTGTGGTCCGTCTCCTGAAAACTTGCCATGGTAACTATCTATGCCTGCAAGCTGGGCACTAACCGAGGATCCGGCGCATTTGGGGATATGGATAAAGGCGAATCGATAGTCGTCGCTAATGATCATAACCTTACCCTCATCGCGCCCTTGAAGGGCTTCCGCCCCTACGGGGGGAAGTCGATGATGATCGGATGACTGTAATACACTGGGTCACCCCGGTCATCCAGCCTATTTCAGCAGCGGCAACGGCTGGCGCGGCGATTGTGAAGATATCTCAAATGTGATTCCAAATAATTTTTTTTATCGACCGTCTCAGGCTTGGAAAGATTTGCTTCACGACATTCTTAACGCCGAGGCACTCGCCGCTGAGCCGCATTCGCCACCCTTCGATAAGGCTGCGCATCACGGATGCCGGATATGTTCCGATAAAATGGGAGCCGTGACCGTGTGATGTGAAAAGGTGGTTTAAATACGAGCCAGCGGGCGGAAGCAAGTTCTTATAAACGCCGATTCTGTCGAGAATGTTGTTATATAGATGTACCGTTTTTGCTCCCTTGCACCTTTGGGCGCACTCATCTGCATATTCGGGAAGGAGGAATTTGTAATACTCCTTGTAATGGACAGGCATAAAAGCCTCCGGCCGTTTGAAGAGTTTATCGCCCGCCGCAAATTCTTTCCGGAACGCCTTTGCCACGCAATTCTGCATTGCTCCCCATGGCAGATCTTTATCGATAAGCGCTTCCGCCTCGGCGATGATCCTCTTTAGCTGCGGAGACCGGCCATTAATGCGGAGAATGGCAGTGCAAATTCTCCGCTCCTCGTCGAGGAGAAGAAAATTTCCGTCTGCTCCAATATCGAAATCATGCAGCAAAAAAACATCGGCATCGATCCAGCAAAGGTCGGTCTTAAGAAACATAAGGTAGCGAAAATAGTCGGCAAACGCCGTGACGCTCGGCTTTCCGTCATAAATAAAGCGAGAAAGGTAGGACCGGTCAAGGATTTCGGAGGCATCAATCTGCTTTGCGGCTAAAGGGAGATCCTTTATTTCATCATAGGTATACAGATATACCTGATGGCCGCGCTTTATGAACGAGTCCAGGCAGGAAATCTCATATGCCGAAACTGGGCCAAACCACAACGTTCCGAAAAGATTCATGCCAGCTGTCCGGCGGGCAGGAGCTGGATTTGCGAGGCGTCCTCCCAATCAAGAGAGTCATTTCTCACAAACATCAGATTTGGGTTGAGCCAAGAATAGAGAGTGTAGCCGGCGCGGGTCAAATAGGCGTATACCTCGCTCGCGGCGATTGCCTCAAGCGAGGGCAGAAACACTTCGATTAAAATTACCCTGGGTGCGAAACGCGCAAAATTATTCGACTTCAGTATCTCAATATCGTAGCCTTCAGCATCGATCGCAAGCAGCTCAAAGGAGCGGCCTTTGAGATGGCAATCCAAAATTGTTTCGAGACGGCGCTGTTCGATAACGATAGTTTTGGCCTCCATTCCCGTCTTTTGAGCGACCGAAGCGGCGGCATCTCTGTCTAAGGTGTTCCAGACCGATGGCTGCTGGCCAACCATATAAAAATAGCCTTGACCGTCCGTCTGCGAAACAGCGAGCTGAAGATTGGTATCCCGCGGCCTCACCTTGTCAAAAATCCGTTTCGATCCAGGTGTTGGATCGATGTTGATACAGTGCCACCCC
>JAFMSB010000090.1 GCA_017353815.1 Methylocapsa sp.
TTGAACTACATCCCCTTCGCCGACCATGGCGCGCTTCTCGACCCGCCGACGGCAGATGTATCGGCGCGCTGCGTTTCATTTTTGGGCCAGCTTGGCGAGACGGCAGCAAGCAGGGAAATCATGGCGCGCGGGGTTGCCTACCTCTTGCGCATGCAAGAGAAAGACGGCAGCTGGTACGGTCGCTGGGGAATGAACTACGTTTATGGAACCTGGTCCGTCCTCTGCGCATTTAAAGTCGTCAAATTCGATTCGCGCGGCCCCGCGATCCAAAAAGCAGCCGGTTGGCTCAAGAGCGTCCAAAACCCCGATGGCGGATGGGGCGAAGGCGCGGAGAGTTATGCCCTCGAACATGCCGGCCACGAACGCGCGCCGAGCACGCCATCGCAGACGGCATGGGCATTGCTAGGACTGATGGCTGCCGGTAGGGTGGATGACGCGGCAGTTCAGTCGGGCATTGACTATCTTGCCCGGACCCAAGGGGAGGACGGACTTTGGATGGAAGAGCGTTTTACCGCGACCGGTTTTCCCCGGGTGTTTTTTCTGCGCTATCATGGGTACGCGAAATACTTTCCCCTTTGGGCGATGGCGCGCTACCACAATCTCAAAGCAGCAAAACCCTCCATAGCAACAGGCATGTAGGCGCGATTGAAAGGCACGCAGGCGCGCCGCCCGTCCTTGCCGTCACGGGTCTTCGGACCGAAGCAAGAATAGCGGCGGGGCCGCGCATTCATGCTCTCTCGGGCTGCGGGGATGCCGCGGGCCTCCGGCAGAGAATTCAGGCCGCGGCGGGCAAGGTATCGGCGATCATCAGTTTTGGCGTCGCGGGCGGTTTGGCAAAAGGGGTCGCGCCGGGAACGAAGCTCGTCGCCCGCACGATCATAGCCCAGGATGGCGCGCGCTACACGGCCGACCCGCTATGGTCGAATAGGCTCCTGGCGGCCGGGCAGGCAAGCTTCGCCGATATAGCGGGCATCGATCTGCCCGTTGCCGGAGTTGCCGAGCGCCACGCGCTTCATCTCAAGACGGGCGCGCTCGCAGCCGATACCGAATCTCACGTCGCCGCCAAAGTCGCTGCGGCCTATGGGCTGCCCTTTGCCGCCTTTCGCGTGGTGGCCGACCCCGCCCACCGCCAGCTTCCACATGCCGCTTTGGTTGCAATCCGCCCCGACGGATCGCTTGCCTTTGGCGCAATTCTTGGCTCGCTTGCGAGGGATCCGCGCCAAGTCCCGCAGCTCCTGGGCACCGCCAATGACGCGCGCGCGGCCTTTTATGCTCTATTCCGCTGCCGGAAGCTGCTCGGCAGCGGCCTCGGCTTTTGCGATTTCCGCGAGTTTTTGCTGGACATGCCGGCCGAAGACGTAATTGGCGGGACGCTGGCGGTCTAGCGGGATTTCTGGCGCCATTGCGCCTTTCGTGCGAACGCCGCGCAGCGCAACGCCAAGAGCGCGCCAGGGATGCTGGAACGCGTCCTCGACCGCGGTTGCCTCATAGCCGCAATGGACCATGCAGTCGGCGCATTTCTCGTAATTGCCCGTGCCATAGGAATCCCAGTTCGTCTCTTCCATCAGTTCATGGAACGAGGCCGCATAGCCCTCGCCGAGCAAATAGCAGGGCCTTTGCCAGCCGAAAATTGTCCGCGTGGGATTTCCCCAAGGCGTGCATGCGTAGGCCCTGTTGCCCGCGAGAAAATCGAGGAAGAGCTGCGATTGAAAGAAAGGCCAGGCTTTCCCGCCGCGCCCAAGAGCAAAAATCTTGCGGAACAGCGCCTTGGTGCTTGCGCGGTGAAGGAAATGTTGCTGGTCCGGCGCGCGCTCATAGGCATAACCGGGGGAAACCGTGATGCCGTCGATGCCAAGTCCGGCAACGGAATCGAAAAAGGCCGCGACCCGGCGAGGCGAGGCGGTTTTGAAAAGGGTGCAGTTGATCGAGACACGAAATCCACGCGCCTTTGCGAGCTTTATGGCCTCGATCGCGCGATCGTAACCGCCCGCTTGGCAAACCGAGAGGTCATGCATTTCCGCGTCACCGTCGAGATGAATCGACCAGTTGAAACGGCGGTTTGGTGCAAATCGGCCGATGTTCTTGGCGAGCAAAAGTGCGTTGGTGCACACGGTCACATACTTGCGCCTTGCGATCGCTCCCTTCACGATTTCGGGAAGTTCCTTATGGAGCAAAGGCTCGCCGCCCGCGATCACCACCACCGGCGCGCCGCATTCGTCGACCGCCGAAAGGCAATCTTCAAGCGGCAGACGCTGGTTGAGGATCTTGTCGGGATAATCGATCTTTCCGCAGCCTGCGCAAGCAAGATTGCAGCGAAACAGAGGCTCGAGCATCAAGACGAGCGGATAACGCTTGCGCCCTTTGAGCTTCTGCCACGCGATATAAGCGCCAATCTCGAATATTTGCTGAACGGGTATTCCCAATTGGCCTCTCCTCGCTTAGCCGCCACAACCACTTTCTTTGCCCGGCCAATGGAAACCATCAAGCTAAGCAACGTGTCTCAAACATTTTCCGCTGCCATGGGCAAGCCCCTCATCACGGATACGCGATTGGCGCTTAAAGCCCCGCCCGGCCGGCGGCTCCGATTGTCCTCTTTCCTGTTGCACAAGCAGTTCGCCTTGGCTATGAGAGGGCGCTAGCGATCCCGTTTGAGCTTCACTTTTACCGGCGAGGCTATACCGTTGTCTTTGTTGCGTTTCTATAAAGAGATTGCATGTATTAGCCGGGTGGAAAAAGAAGTGCATGCAAACGAGAGAGTTGGCTGCGGAGCCAAATATTTTCGTCCTCTGCCGGTCTAATTTTGCCATTCGCGTGGTTCACTTTATCGAGATCGAGTCCGCCATTCTGGCAGATTGGCGCGGCCGCCGGTTTCCCGGAGCATGTGGCCCCGGCGCAATTCAGGGCAAAACGAGGGACAGTGCGCATCGTCTCGCGCCGCTGCCGAGGACTAAGGACTAACCCAACCCCCGTAAGGCGTCCCCATGAAACCAGCTGCTCCCGAGGCCATCGCCAAGCTGGTCATTGCCATCGTTTCCTTCTGCAGCCGGTTCCGCTGGACCGTCCTCGGCGTGTCTCTCCTTCTGGCGGCGGCAGCGGCGCATTACGCCGTCACCCATTTCGCCATAAACACCAATACCAACGATTTCATTTCCGCAAAGTTGCCTTGGCGGCAGAATCTTCTCGCGCTGGACAAGGCGTTTCCGCAGCGGGTGGATCAGATCGTCGCCGTCGTCGACGGAGCGACGCCTGAGCTCGCCGAGGCAGCCGCACAATCGCTGACAGACCGGTTAAAGAGCCGGCCCGATCTTTTCCGCTCCGTTTTGCGCCCTGATGGCGGCGCCTATTTCAACCAGGCGGGGCTGCTGTTCCTGTCCGTACCGGAGCTTCGCAAAACCGTTGATGAACTCTCGCGTGCCCGCGCTTTTCTTATGGGACTTTCCGCCGATCCAAGCTTGCGGGGCATTGCAACGGCTGTGTCCTACATCAACCAAGGGGTCCGCGCGAAGGCCGGCACGCTGGATGATTTCGACCGGCCGATGGCGCAATTCGGGGATGCGCTTGAGGGCGTGCTGGCGCGCCGCCCGGTCTATTTTTCCTGGCGCAGCCTCATTTCGGGAGAGCCGCCGGACCCGCGCGAATTGCGCCGGTTCATCGAGATCACCCCTGTCCTTGACTATTCGGCCCTCATGCCGGGCAAAAAGGTATCGGATTTCATCCGCGCAAGCGCGCGCGAGCTCGGGCTTACGCCGCACTATGGCATCACCGTGCGCTTGACCGGCCTCGTGCCGCTGGCGGATGAAGAATTCAGCACTGTGGAAGCAGGCGCTGAACTCAACGCGCTTATCACCTCCCTGACTGTGCTGTTCATCATCTGGCTTGCGCTGAAATCGGGCCGTATCGTGCTTGCTGTCGCGCTGACCGTCGCCATCGGCCTTGCCATCACCGCAGCCGCGGGCATTATGATGGTCGGCGCGCTCAATCTGATTTCGGTTGCCTTTGCGGTGTTGTTTGTCGGGATTGGCGTCGATTTCGGCATCCAATTTAGCGTTCGCTACCGCGCCGAGCGCTTTAAGGAGCCGCATCTCGAGAAAGCCCTCGTTTATGCGGCAGCCAAGGCGGGACGGCCGCTTGCGCTTGCGGCTGCCGCCACGGCCGCGGGTTTCTATTCCTTCTTGCCCACCGACTACCGCGGAGTCTCGGAGCTCGGCCTTATCGCCGGCACCGGCATGTTCATTGCGTTTTTTACCGCGATCAGCGTCCTGCCGGCGCTTCTCTCCGTACTGCGGCCGCCGCCAGAGGCCGAGCCGGTCGGCTATCTTTTTCTCGCCCCGGCCGACCGTTTCCTCGCCAATCACCGCTACGCCATCGTGACCCTGACGCTGCTTGCAGCTCTCGCCGGAACTCCCTTGCTCCGGCATTTGAGCTTCGACTTCAACCCGCTCAACTTGCGCAGCCCCAAGGTCGAGTCGGTTGCAACTCTCCTCGATCTCATGAAGGATCCGTCGACCAATCCCAATACAATCGACGTCCTTGCTCCAAACCTTGCCGACGCCCCCCCGCTTGCGGCACGGCTCCAAGAATTGCCGGAGGTCGCGCGCGTCACAAGCCTCGAGAGCTTCGTCCCGGCGGATCAAGATGAAAAGCTTGCGATAATTGCCCCGCTCGCTGCCTCGTTGTTGCCCCTCATCGATCCCGCCCGCGAGCACGAGCCGCCGGCGGATGCGCAGAATGTGGAGGCCATGCAGCGGGCGGCCGATGCTTTTGCGGCCACGGCGAAAGGCGAGAGGGGCAAGGGCGCGGACGACGCCCGCCGCTTGGCAGATCTGCTTCGTCAAATGGCCGCGTCGCCCGAGGCGACGCGCGAAGCAGCGCGCAGGGTTTTGGTGCCTCCACTCGACACGACACTTGGTTTGCTGCGGGCCTCATTGAGCGCAAAAAAAGTGACGCTTGCATCGATCCCGCCCGGATTCGCCCGCGATTGGGTGGCGGCGGATGGCCGCGCACGCATTCAGGTCGCGCCTTCCGGCGACGCGAACGACAATGACAACCTCTCGCGCTTCGCCACCGCGGTCCGCGCCATCGATCCCAATGCCACGGGCGAGCCGATTGCCGTCCAGGAATCGGGCAAGACCGTGGTGCGGGCATTCATCGAGGCGGGAATTTGGGCCTTAGTTTCGATCAGCCTGCTCCTGCTCATTGTGCTGCGGCGGATAACAGACGTGGCACTGACCCTTGTTCCGTTGCTGCTCGCGGGTCTTGTCACGCTCGAAATTACGGTCCTGATCGGATTGCCCTTGAACTTTGCGAATATCATCGCCCTGCCCCTTATGCTTGGGCTCGGAGTGGCGTTCAAGATTTACTTCGTCATGGCGTGGCGGGCGGGAACCACGAATCTGTTGCAATCAAGTCTGACGCGGGCGGTCTTTTTCAGCGCGATGACAACGGCGACCGCTTTTGGCAGCCTGTGGTTGTCGAATCACCCAGGAACCTCCAGCATGGGCAAGCTGCTTGCTTTGTCCCTCGTGTGCACTCTGGCAGCTGCTGTCCTCTTCCAGCCGGCTTTGATGGGGCCGCCGCGGAAGATCGACACCTCGGCCGAGAATGCTTGATGAAGCCGCTGCGCGGCCGCGCGACGCCGATTTTGCCGGGGGAATGCGCGGGGCCGCATCCCCGGCCTCGCTCCCGGTCTCTCCGGGTGTACCCATTTGCTTCCATGCGATCGATCTTTAGCCAGGCCGGGGCGCGGGCGATTGCCATGGGCGCGGGATGATGAACAGCCGCGCCTATGCCGGGCCCGGGGGCTAGGCAAAAAGAGTTGGCGCGTAAGCATTAATTATTCTAGCTAATTTCAGAGTGCCGTTACGAACAATTTCAATCCTAGTTTCAAAAATTTTTAGAGGCGTGACTAAATGGATCGTACAAATATCATTCGTCAATGGTTGGATTCTGGCTCGCTTCCGAGTGAAGCCGAGTTTTTTCGAATTTTTGCCGACGGAAGTGGCAAATATATACTTGACGAGAGAAGCACCTGGGACTTCAAGCAAGAGTGGCCATTTTCCTATTCAAATGACTACTGGGGAGGTATAGCTAAACTGCTTTGCGCGTTTTCTAACATATCTGGAGGTTTGATAATGATAAAATAAGAATTGGCGGCTGTAATAAAGTTATAATAAACATTGATAAACTTAAATCTGCGTTTCAGCAGCTGACAGGCGTTGCAGCCTCCCTTGATGTAAAGAGATATTGTAGGAGAGGCAGCGAAGAAGTCGTTACGCTTTTTGTACGGCCTAGACCAATTTGCGCAAGGCCACTTCGATTTCTTAAAGCAATCGGTCCTTACCCTGCAGGGGTCGTTTGGGCACGCGATGGCCATGAAACTGTTGAAGCTTCGCCGCGACATTACTCCGCGCTATTTTGTCGTGTTGGTAGCCCCTTGGACGAAGCAAATACAAAAGATGTCCTAGGGTCACTTCCGCCGAGCCCAACAACGCTAAAGCGATTTGTTGGGCGTCTGGAGGTAATGGATAATCTATTTGCATGGCTTCAGTCATCTGACGAGCCACGAATATTTCTGTTTGGAAAGGGTGGGTCTGGAAAAACTAGTATCGCCTACGAATTCGCAAAACTTATACGGCACAATGGCGGTGAACTCCCGATTTACGGGGGGCACAAGGTCGACACAGTTATTTTTTTGAGCGCCAAGGAACGCTTGTTGGTCCCTGCGTCTTCGCAGGTCGAAACGATTCCTCATCCTGATTTTTCAGACAACTTAAGTCTCTACCGGCAAATTCTTCATTACGGTCG
>JAFMSB010000404.1 GCA_017353815.1 Methylocapsa sp.
CTTCAGATGTGTTGCGGCGGCATTATTGGCATGGGCGAGACCGTCCGGGATCGAGCGTCTCTTCTGCAGGCCCTGGCCTCCTTCGATCCGCACCCCGAGAGTGTGCCCATAAATGCCCTCATTCCGGTCGAAGGCACGCCGCTCGGGCAAAGGGAGAAAATCGACGCGCTGGATCTCGTGCGGATGATCGCAACGGCGCGGATCGTGCTCCCCGGCGCGCGGGTCCGGCTTTCTGCCGGCCGGTCGCAGCTCAGTCGCGACGCTCAGATCCTCTGCATGGTCGCGGGCGCCAATTCGATTTTTTATGGCGAGGCCTTGCTCACGACGCCCAATGTCGGGGTAAATGAGGATGATGCCTTGTTTGCGGCGCTGGCGCCCTTGCGCGACTAACGGCATAGGCCAGAGAAAAACATGTGACGAGTGCTATCACACTCTCTGCGGCGGGGCGCCCGAAGGGGCAAAAGCGGCGCGCAGGAGATCGATCTGGCATTTGACCGGGCTCGGAGGAATGTTTTCCTGCGCCTGCGCCTCGCGCGATACGTAGATCAACAAATCGAGATGGATGATGCGCGCCTGCAGTCTTATCGATCTGCCTATAAGGTCACGCAAGCGCGGGGGGAGGCTCGCCAGGACATCCTTGCGGGTCATCACGTTTTGCTCGCTGAGATGAATCCGGCGCTTTTCGCTCGACGCTTCGGCGCGGCTCAATTCGCCTTCATTGACGGCGCGCTGGAGGAGCAGCCAGGAGGCAATCTGCATGAGGCGCGTCGTCAAGCGCATGCTCTCAACCGCATAGGCAACAGCGGCCGGGCGCGTCAGCGCCTTTGCCTCCTCACGCCCCTCGCCGTCGAGATAAGACGCAGCCTTGCTCACGAGATCCATTCCGTCCTGGAAGAGAGCCATGAATTGCTCGGACGCCGCGAGCTTCTCGCCGAAAGAGACCGTTTGGCCTCCCGAAAGGGACTGCGTTTGCACCATTTCTCGCCTTCAACGCCGGAATTCAGCCCACAAGTATCCGCAAGGAGTGCCTGCGGAGTGCAGCTGCCAGCCGGTGAGCCAATGATATGCCAATTTCTCCTTCGAAGGAAATTGGGATTCCATTAAGCTTAATATCCCGCCAGCTTTCCCAAGCTCTCCGGCAGCGTTGTGCCGATGGTCCAAGCGATTGCTTTCGCGCCGCCGGCGGCAATACCCCAAATGGGGAAAGGCCGCGGTGGCAGGCCCCGCCGCAAATCCGATCCGTGGCGCCATCCGCGCTGAACGGAGCTGGCCGCCCGCTTTTCGCAGTTTTGTGAACCCTCTTAGCTTGACTCTTTTATTGCGCCACGCCGTAACATGAGAGCGAGGAGAGAAACAGGAATGACTCAGCCCCACCGAGGCGCGGAAGCAGCCCCGCCAGAACAGGAAGCGATTCCAAGGGCGGCGGCTCTGCCGCTCGCGACTTTTGGCGGCATGCTTGGCGCAATCCTTGCCTCGTCCTGTTGCATCGCACCCTTGCTGCTCTTCAGTCTCGGCGTCAGCGGTGCCTGGATTGCCAAGCTGACTGCCCTTGCTCCTTACCAACCCTATTTCATTGCCGTGTCATTTGCATGCCTGGCGTACGGCTACCTTTTGGTTTACCGCCAGAGGAGAACGGCCTGCGCGGCAGGAGGAGCCTGCGCCCGCCCGCTGCCCGGCCGCATCGTCACGATGGGCCTTGTCCTGGCCACGCTCTTGATGGCAACGGCGGCCGGTCTCGATCTCATCGGCCCCCATCTCTTTTGAGAGGAAACCCGTGCGCAAATATTTGCCTGCCGCCGCCCTAACCTGCGCAATTGCCTTTTCCTCGCTTGCTGTCGCGGCCGAAAAGACGGTTACGCTCGCGGTCCAAAACATGACCTGCTCGCTTTGCCCGCGTACCGTGAAAGCGAGCCTCGAGGCAGTGTCTGGCGTCAGCAGAGTTGTGGTATCGGCTGAGGACAAGACGGCGGTCATTACTTATGATGACGGCAAGGCGGGGGTCGATGCGTTGATCAAGGCGACGACAAACGCGGGCTATCCTTCCGCGCCGAGAAGCTGATTTCGCCATTTGAACCGGACGGCATAGAATAGTCTGGGCCCGCTGCCGAGCCAGTTCGTCACGGCGGGCCTCGTGCTTGCCGCTCTCCTGGCGGCCCACGAACAGACCTTTGATTTCGGCGGTGCGGGCAGCTGA
>JAFMSB010000091.1 GCA_017353815.1 Methylocapsa sp.
CAAGAGGGGACTGCCGAGTGGCATGCCCATATAGTTGTACGGGCCATCCTCGGCTTGCCCGGGAGAAAGTTGCGGCGGGAAACGGGGGCAAGGCTTGTTCTGACTTGCCCGCCCCTCGCGGTTGCTGGCGTTTTGGAAGCGACAGCCCGGGCCGCCAACCGCCGGGTTTGCGTTCTCCGCTGGCCGCTCGCGGAAGCGGAGCGGGCGCAGATCGAGCACCAGCGGGCGGGGCACGTCAAGCTGGTCACGAGCCGTTCGGGGCGAATAATTGGCGCGGGGATCGTTGGCCCGGGAGCGGAGGAATTGATCGCGCCCATTTCGCTCGCCATATCGAAAGGCATGACCGCGGCTGAGGTTGCAATTACAATGATCCCCCACCCGCTGCGCGCGGCCGCAATGCGAAGCGCGAGCGTGGCATTCCGCGAAACGCAGCCGTTTGATTTGTTCGGCCGTCTTTTGCTGTCCTGGAACCAATTGATTGCACTGCCTATGAAATTCTATAGGGATTGCGTCTCTTACCTTTCCGAAAAGACACGGCATATCTTTCGCTAGCCCGAAAATGACGCATGCATGCGAGAGTTCTTTAGATGACGTAACGAACACACTGCCGGCCCCGCTTGGTCCGCCGTCAGCATCCCGGCCGGCGCGCGGGCATGGCCGCGCCAGGCCTAGGCGCCGGCTCGAAAGGGGATTGCCATGAGCGATCTCGTGATACCTCCGGGCGGGAGACTAGCCCCCAGCGGGGCTGGAGCGAAGAAGCGCAGGCCGGTCCGCTTCGGTTTGGCGGCACGCGTGCTTCTGCTCAACATCGCGTTTGTCGTCCTCGCGGCGATGATCATCTACATCCCTGCGATCACCACTTATCGCGATAACTGGCTGCATCGCCGGCTCAGCGCTGCCCATACCGCTGCGCTCGTGCTCGATGCGATCCCCCAAGATGCCGTCTCCCCCGAACTCGAGCGTCAACTGCTCGAAAGTGTCGGGGCACGGATCATCGCTTTGAGCAAGCACGGCACAAAGCAAATCCTTGCCGCGGCTGACTTACCCGAGGCCGTGGACGCCGTATATGACTTGCGCAATCCGGCCTTTCTTCCATTGCCCGAGGCTATCGAGGCGCTTATGGCCCCGCCAAGACGTGTGATAACAATTCTCGGCGAAGCGCCGAGGGGAGGCGAATCGATCGCGGTCACGATGGACGAAGCACCTCTGACCAAGGCTCTCAGGTCCTATTCGCTGCGCTTGCTCGCAGTCACCTTGTTTATGTCCGCGATCGTCGCGGTTCTTGCCACACTTGCGATCCAGTACATGGTGCTCTATCCAGTCCGGCGCCTTACCGATAATCTGATGGAATTTGCCGCAAACCCAGAAGCCTCTCCGCGGCGCGTCGCGCTCACTGCAGGAGGAAGCCACGAGATCGCGCATGCCGAAGAGGAACTCGCGATTATGCGCGATTCGGTCGTCCGCGAGCTCAATGAGCAAAAGCACTTGGCGGCTCTTGGACTGGCGGTGGCCAAAATCAACCACGATATGCGCAACATGCTGACCTCGGCACAGCTTCTCTCCGACCGGCTCGCGAATGTTGACGATCCGCTCGCCCAGCGGCTCGCGCCCAAGCTCGTTGCCACTCTCGATCGCGCGACCCGGTTTTGTCAGGAGACATTGGCCTATGGCCAGGCCATCAACGAACCGCCAAAATACGCGCGATTTTCCCTCCACGCGCTTGCCGCAGAGGTGCTCGAACTGGTCAATCTCCAAGCGCATGGCATGATTGAATTTATCAACTCCGTTCCGCTTGATTTTGAAATCGACGCTGACCGGGAGCAGATGTTTCGCGTGGTCATGAATCTGGTTCGCAATAGCGCGCAAGCACTCGAAAGCTGGGATTCGCAGACGGACCGCGGAAAGCGGGTCTGGATTTCTGCGTCGCTCGCCGCAAATGCGGCGGTGATTGAGATTGCCGACACAGGGCCCGGCATTCCGGAAAGCGCGCGGGAGCGTCTTTTTACGCCTTTTAGTTCGGGCCGCAGCGGCGGCACGGGTCTCGGGCTCGTTATTGCCTCGGATCTGGTGCATGGCCATGGCGGCACCATCGAACTTCTCCCGAGCCCGGAAATAGGGCCGTGGGGCACGCTCTTCCGGATCATCCTGCCGGATGCTGCCGCAAGCCAGCCTTAAGAGGGACGCAAAGACAGATACCCCGGCCCCACGGTGCCGGCTGGGCGCAGCCGGGCAGCCAAGATCTGGTTGCAAGGCCCTGTTTCGGGCGGCCAATTTGCCCGCGGCCTTAGGTGAATTTAGATATGGCGAATGTCGTGGTGGTTGGCGCCCAATGGGGCGACGAGGGCAAGGGCAAGATCGTCGATTGGCTTTCGCTCGAGGCCGATATCGTGGTTCGCTTCCAGGGCGGCCACAATGCCGGCCATACGCTCGTGATCGATGGCACGATCTACAAGCTCACACTCCTGCCATCGGGAATCGTACGGCCCGGGAAGCTCTCGATAATCGGCAACGGCGTCGTGCTCGATCCGCACCATTTCCTCGAAGAGGCCGCAAGGCTCACGGCGCAGGGCATAGAGGTCACGCCAAAAAACCTCAAAATTGCAGAAAATGCCACGCTGATTCTATCGCTCCACCGGGAGCTCGATGCCTATCGCGAGTCTTCAAAGGCCGAAGCTTTAAAGATTGGGACGACCATGCGGGGCATTGGCCCTGCCTATGAGGACAAGGCCGGGAGACGTGCGATCCGGCTGATGGATTTGGCGGAGCCGGCGAGTTTGGATCAGAAAATCGCAAGGCTTCTCGCTCATCATGAGCCTTTGCGCCGGGGGCTCGGGCTTGAACTCGTCCCGGAAAAGGCCATTCGCATCGAGCTCGACGGCATCGCGCCCCGGATCCTTCCTTTTATGGCGGCGGTATGGGAGCTTCTCGAGACCGCACGCCGGGCAGGCAAACGCATTCTGTTCGAAGGGGCTCAAGGCGCCATGCTCGACGTCGACCATGGAACTTACCCCTTTGTGACCTCGTCCAATACCGTTGCCGCAAATGCGGCCACGGGCTCGGGCCTTGGCCCCAAAGCGATCGGTTACGTGCTCGGCATCGCCAAGGCTTATACGACAAGAGTGGGCGGAGGGCCGTTTCCGACGGAGCTTCGCGATTGTCATGGAGAATTGATGGGCGAGCGGGGCCGCGAATTTGGGACCGTTACCGGCAGGCGCAGGCGTTGCGGCTGGTTCGATGCGGTTCTGGTGCGTCAGGCAGTGAACACTTCTGGAATCGACGGGATCGCTCTGACCAAGCTCGACGTCCTCGATGGCTTCGAGGAGATCAAGATTTGCACGGCCTATGACCTCGACGGGGAGCGCTTAAGCCGGTTGCCGGCAAGCCAAGCCGCACAAGCGCGCATCAAGCCGGTCTATGAATCGCTCGAGGGCTGGAACGGCACGACGGGCGGTGCCCGGTCGTGGGCAGAGCTTCCGGCACCGGCGATCAAATATGTCCGGCGGATCGAGGAGCTCATTGAGGCGCCGGTTGCGCTTCTCTCGACGAGCCCCGAGCGCGCCGATACAATCCTCGTTTACGATCCTTTCCGGGACTGAGGGGCATGCTATTCCGGGATTGACGGAAGGCCAGTCAAATGCTCTCAAATCCAAATGGCTGATTACTACTCGCTTCTCGAAAAGGCCATCGCGAAGCTAAAGGATCCATCGCCCGAAGCACGCCAGGCCGTTTACGAGCGCGCCCGAAGAGCCCTGTCCGGTCAATTGCGCAGTCTCGATCCCCCTCTCCAGGAAGAGGCGATTGAGCGCGAGGCGCAAGCGCTTGAGATTGCCATAGCCCAGCTCGAAACGCAGCGCGCGCTTCCCGCGGCCTCTCAATTTGCCGGAAATCCGGACTTGAGCCGCCCCCCCTCGGTTGCGGGGAGTGCGGTTGTGCAGCCCCCCGCGCATGTGACAGTTCCCGAGGCCGGCTCCCTCGCATGGGATGCAAATTCAAAAAATGGCGCCGCCCCGCCGCCAATACGCGATTCGACACGCCCGGCTCCGCCGCCGCCATTGCGATTCCGCCGGAAGAGCGCCGAACAACAGCCCGGCGATAGTGCGCGCCCCCAATCTCCTCTCAGTGCCGGTTCCGTGCGGCCGCGTCTTGGCGCAGGGCCAGATTCGCCCTTCCCCGAAGCATCCAGCGGCGACAACCTATCGGCGCAAGCGCATGATCTAGGCCCGGCGGAATCCGGGGCCATATCCGGCGGGACGGAAAAGAAACGGCTTGAGAGCCGCCAATCCTTCATGTTCGAGCCTGAGGAGGCCGGCAAACACAAGAGACGGCTTGTCGCCGTCGGCGCCATTGCCTCGGTGATTGCCATAGTCGTCGCCGCCGCCGCATACCGGCTGCGCGACCGGCCCGAAGATCTCCTGCCTTTGGCCGCCCCCCCGGGACAGACCGGCGGAGCGGAAAGCGGCAAGATTGCGGATCGTATCGATGCGGGCAAGGCCGCGCCAAACCCTTTGCCGCAATCCTCCCCCGCGCCATCGGCCGCGGGTTATAGCGAGGCGGCTCGAACCGCCGCCGTGCCCGCCAATCCACCGCTTGCGGTTGCGCGCCGCGCCGCGCTTCTCGTCCAATCCAAGGACGAGAAAACCAAAGTCAACACCTATATTGGAACGGTCGTGTGGCGGGCGGAGAACGTTAGCGACGGGCCGGATGAGCCGCTCCAAACCGCCATTCACGCCCTGATCGAGATACCCGAGTTGAAGTTCCGCGCCGACGTGCTGATTCAAAAAAATCTCGACAGCACGCTGCCTGCCTCCCACACCGTGAAGCTGGTATTCGCGTTGCCTGCCGATAGCGCCTTGGGCAGCATCAAGCAGATCAGCACGCTCTATATGCGGCAGGAAGATACGCCGGTGGGCGATCCTTTGAAAGGGATAACGGTGCCTATCGTGGACAACTCCTTCCTCATCGGTCTTGCGCGGGGCGATGCCGAGGCTTCCAACATCGAGCAGCTCAAGTCGCGGGAATGGCTTGACGTGCCGATGGTCCTGGGAAATGGGCTGAGTGCGAAGCTGACATTCGAAAAAGGGCCGTCCGGCCAGCGCATCTTCGACGACGCCACAGCTTCTTGGCAGGCTAAATAGGCGCTCGGAGCAAGAGCACGCCTGCGTCTGGCGCGCGCAAGCCGCCGCATTCACGCTCGCCCGGCCCGCGGTCTCAAATACTGGAAATACCGCCTGCCGTGAGCAGGCCGCCGATGATCCGCCGAACATTGAGGTGACGCATGGGCACGCTCATCTAGCCGAACTGATCGATGATGAGCGAAGTGATGAGATTGGCGGCGATGATGAGGCCGTTGACGAAGCCTGCCCCCATTTTGTCGATGAGGGCAAGTCCCGGCGAAGACCGCAACCGCGCCCGTGAGCCCCGCGAGCGGCGCCCACCAGGGCATGGTTTTGATCCCTCGATTCCCGGCAGCGGGCGTGGAAACATTGCAAAAAGCGCGGCAAAGAGGAAGGCATTCAAAGAAAAGAGCACGGCCAAGGATAGCCAAGGATTTGCAAGCGACATGCGCAACCTTGCGCTCATGACCGCGCCGAAAGCGTGAAGCGCTCCGGCGGCGATAATGAAAGGCGTGAACAAGACGGGACTCATCGCATCCGCTCCTTCTCTTGCGAAGCAGTGTTCGCTTCATAGCCACCAGATGCCGAACAAAATCGAGATTATCGTCAGCGGCGCGCCGGCTTTGAAATAGGCCCAGAAACCGATCTTGACTCCGCCGCGGCGCGCGCGTTGAGCGACAATCAAATTGGCCGCCGAACCAACCAGCGTGAAATTGCCGGCAAGCGTCGAGGCCATGGCTACCACGAGCCAGGCACGCTGCGAATCAGGAAGGCTCGTGATGAATGGCTTTAGAACGAGAACCGCTGGGACGTTGCTGACGAGATTCGATAACACAGCCGTGATGGCAGAAAGAACAACCCCATTTTCGAAATGGAACTGGCCTACTTTTTCGACGAGTTCCGGCGATAGCACGGTCCTCTCCAGCCCCGTAACCACGATGAAGAGTCCGGCGAACATGAGCAGAAGAGGCCAGTCGATCTCTTGGTAGACCCTCTCGGGTTTTAGCCTGCGGGTGAGCAGCAGCAGCGCGCCTCCCACGATAGCGACTTTCGCGGCAGAAAAGCCCGCGAAAAACAAGAGAACCATCGCAGCCGTGACGAGAACGGATTTGATGACCAGAGCGCGGTGATAGCGCACCCCAATCTGGGCAGTGGCGGGAAAACGGCCGCGGTGCAAAAATTCACGCGGGTAGATAAGAGCGATGAGCATCACTGTGAGGACGAGGCCGAAGGCCGCCACCGGCCACAGGGCTCCGGCAAATGTCCCATAGGGGACGTGCGAGAGGCTGCCGATGATCATGTTTTGCGGATTGCCGGTGATCGTTGCCGTGCTGCCGGCGTTGGAAGCCATAGGGATCGCCAAGAGATAGGGAACTGGATCGCGCTTGAGCCTCTTGGCAAGATCGGCGACGAGCGGAGTCAGGGCAAGGCAGATCGTATCGTTGACGAGGAATGCCGAGAATGATCCAGCGACCGCCACGATCGCGGCGAGGAAGACGAGAGGGTAATGGGCGCGCGGGGCAATCCAATTGCTCACAATAGCGAAGAAACCTGATAGGCGCAGATTCGCAACGACGATCATCATCCCGAGCAAGAGGGTGATCGTGTCGAAGTCGACCGCCCGGTAGGCCTGGCCGAGCGTAACAACGCCCAA
>JAFMSB010000405.1 GCA_017353815.1 Methylocapsa sp.
GGAAAAATGCTCCGACTGGCGGCGAACAGGGCCTTCCCAAGAAAGCCCAAGCCAGGCGAGATCCCCGTAGATCGCCTGCTCGAATTCGATCCGGCACCGCCCCGCATCGATGTCTTCTATGCGGAGCAAAAAGCGGCCGCCTGTTTCGCGTGCAAGATCGAAATTTAACAGCGCGGAATAGGCATGCCCAAGATGAAGGTAGCCGTTTGAAGACGGCGCAAAGCGGAAAACGCGGCTGTGAGACGGCCGTGTCACCCCGGAAGCTTCCTTAAAGGTGGCTCGCGCTCGCGCCTGGCGGCAGCGCCGCAAATTCCCGCCCGGCAAGATAAGCCGCGGGTTCTCGTCCCGCAAATGAAATTCTTTTCACCGCAGCCGTTTCCCGCCACGGGCTTGACGTTTGCGCGCAATGGGGATTGCTCTGGGCGATCGAAGCCCAGCCAAGGATTTGGACAGCATGCCGCTCACGCTCGATGGCCCGCGCCTTAAGCCCGCATCGCGGGCGGAGCAGCTCGTCGTTCTGCTTCACGGTTATGGCGCAGGCGGCCATGATCTCATTGCAATTGGCAGCCAATGGCGCAGTATCTTGCCGGGTGCGGCCTTCGTTGCGCCAAATGCGCCCGAGCCCTGCCCGGATGCACCTGGCGGCCGCCAATGGTTCCGGCTGACGCTGCGCGAAGAAGCCGAGCGCTGGCGCGGGGTCAATAAGGCGCATCCGGTGCTCGATGCCTTTCTCGATGCCGAGCTTGCGCGCCACGGTCTCAATGACAGCAAGCTCGCGCTCGTTGGTTTCAGCCAGGGGGCGATGCTTGCTCTCCACACCGGGCTCAGGCGGGCGAAGCCGCTCGCTGCCGTAATTGGCTATTCCGGGCTGCTGGTGCTTCCCGATGGCGAGAATGACCTTTCGTCCCCCGCCGCCACGAGCATTGCGCCGCCCATTCTCCTCGTTCACGGCAGCGAGGATGACCTTATTCCGGCGGGGGCGCTTCTATTGTCGGCGGAGAAACTGGCGCAGGCGGGGATTCCCTGTCAGTGGCATCTTTCGATAGGCGTGGGCCATGCGATCGATGGCGAAGGACTCATGCACGGCGGCCTGTTTCTCGCCAAATGTTTTGGCCTGCGCCCAAACCTCCTCAAAGCACGAGCCTGAGCTCGGGCATGCTTGGCGCGCATGACGTGTGCTCTATGCTCCCGTAGGCCCGGGCGAAAGGATCGCCGCTGCGGCCCCGGCTGGAACCGGCATGGTGCCGTAAGCCGCGGCCCTGCGCACGCCAACCGGCAAGTAGAGGAGCTTGGTTGCTTCCACCATCAACACCCCGCCCCAGGGCAGCGAAAGAGCCGAGCCGATCTCCTCGGCAAAAGCGGCGGCGTGGAGTAGAGTCCGGCGTTGGAACGGCGGAATATAAAGCGCCTCCGCCCAATAGACCGGAGAAAACAGGGCGCCGCGCAGGAGTTCGGCGAGCTGCCCGCGCGAATAAGGCCTGCCATGCCCGAAAGGCGTCCGGTCGAGCCTCGCCCAAAGGCCCGAGCGGCTTGGGACGGTCACGATCACCCGGCCTCCCGGGGTCAGAATGCGCCAGATTTCGGCGAGAAGCTCACGCGGATGCTCGGTGATTTCGAGCGCATGAACGAGGATCGCCCGGTCGATGCAGGAATTTGGAAGCGGCATCGCGGAGGTCTCGACAAGAGCCGAGGAAGACACGCCCGAGGAAGGCCAGTTCATGACGCCCTGCTCGGCGGGCATGAAGGCCAGCACGCGCACCGCCTCCTCGCGGAAAACCTCGAGATAAGGCGTCGCATAGCCAACGCCCAAGATCGAGAAACCGGCGCATTTGGAAAAACGCTGGCGCACGATCTTGTGCACGACGCGGCGCGCGACTTCGCCCAAGGACGAGCTGTAAAAAGAGCGAAGGTCGATGACGTCGAGCATGGCTTGGGCTTGCGGAGAGTTGCGCGGCGTGCCCGATTTTCGCGCGCGAAAACAAAGATTTCAATGCGATTGTCATATTCGGCAACGGGAGACAAGCCCAAGGCAAGGCGAGCTGGTAAAACTCAGGCAGGGTAAACTCGGTTTGAGTGAGGGAGCCGGTTGTGGATCTGACGGAATTCTCCCGCTGGATAGATGCCTTGATCGATACTAACTACTACGAGGTCCCGGCCGAAGGCTTGATCGGTATCC
>JAFMSB010000406.1 GCA_017353815.1 Methylocapsa sp.
CTCTTTTTTCGACAATCTGCCAGCCGTTTGCTGCGGCCGCCTTCAAGACGGCGTCAAACGATTCCCGCCCATCGAGATCGAGCAAAAGGGGCTGGATTTGCGGATAAGCGGTCAATTGCGTCTTGCGCGCAGCAAGGGGAACGGAGGAGGGCACGGTCCCGCCCCTTGCCGCAAATGCTGCTCGCGAAAAAGAGTAATTGGGGGGATCGGCGATGTCTGTGGAAATGTCATAAAGCTGGGGCATTCCGAAGGCATGCTGCGCGAGATAGGCCGGATAGGCCAATAAGAGCGCGGCGAGCGCAAGCCCTGCAAAGGCTTGCCCTGCGCCTTTTCGCCCGCTGTGCCAGATGATGGCAAATGCAAGAAATGCGGCAAGGGCAGCAAGGCAGGCAACCGCGGCTGCCCCGCCAAGCACAGCAATTAAATCCGTGCTGCTCCTGATGCCCGCAATGGCCAAAACCGCAACGAAAAGCGCAAGCACGGCGAGACGGAAGCTGAGCAGCGCGGTTTTAGAATAGGGCTCCTCGATGATAAGACGGCGCATTGAAAAATGGTCCCGTTGCATCAGTCTTTTGTTTGCGCCTCTACCTGCGCAATGTCCGGAAGGTCCGTGACTGGGCCGGGTTTAATGGATTTCGGCGGCTTCTGCCATGCTCAATCTGCTTGATTCCGCGTCGCATCTCGCCTCGGCTCTGCGGCGGCGGCAATTTTCGGCTCGCCATCTCCTCGCGGCCGTCCTCGACGCCATCGAGCGGCTTAATCCCGCGCTGAACGCGGTCGTTCATCTCGATGCCGCTTCTGCCTGGCGTGCCGCCGCGGCATCAGACGAGCGCATCGCCTGCGGCGAGGCGGGACCGTTCGAGGGCCTTCCCATCACCATCAAGGACTGCTTTGAGGTTGCTGGAATGCCCGCAACCGCCGGCGCCCCGGCGCTGCGGGACTATATCCCTGCCGAGGATGCACCGGTTGTGGCAAGGCTGCGCCGCGCGGGCGCGAACATCATCGGCAAGTCCAATGTTCCTATCTTCGCCGGCGATTTTCAGACCTATAACAAGATTTATGGAACGACCAGTAATCCCTGGAATACAAGCTATTCTCCGGGCGGTTCCTCGGGCGGCGCGGCAGCAGCTGTTGCCGCCGGCATCAGCGCGCTGGAAATCGGCTCGGATATGGCCGGATCGATCCGCTGGCCCGCGCATTGCTGCGGCATCTCAGGCCTGATGGCGACGAGGGGCCTCGTGCCTCCCGATGGCCATATCCCGCCGGTGTCCGATTTGCATCTTGGCCGCAATTTGCGGCTGCTGGGCATTGGTCCTCTCGCCCGCTCCGCCGCCGATCTCGCTCTCGCGCTCGATGTCATCGGGGCACCCGAACGCGCAGGGTCCGCACAAGCCTTGCCGCCCGTATCGGAAAACTGGCCCAAAGGGCTGCGTGTCGCGCTTTGGCTCCATGAAGCTCTCGCGCCGGTTGATGCAAGCGTGGAGGAAGCCGTGCGCAGGGCGGCGCTCCTGCTTCAGGATGCGGGCGCCTGCGTCAGTGACACCGCGCGCCCGACGTTTTCCTTCGAGGAGGCCTTTGAGGTCACGGCGACCCTTATCCATGCGCTGGTCGGGGCTGGGCTGCCGGAAAAGATCCGCCAGCATCTTGCCTTGACCGGTCACGAATTCTTGCCGGGCGATCTTTCCCACCGCGCGCTCCAAGCACGCGGGCTTAATCTTACCCCGGCTGGCCTTGATGCTCTCCTGACCCGGCGCCAGAGTTTATGCGGGAAATGGGCCCGGTTCTTCAAGGATACCGACGTCGTGCTTTGCCCGCCCGCCCCAGTTGGCCCCGTTTCACAGGACCATGGACCTGATCTCCACGCGCGCCTCATTCATGTCAATGGCGAGCCAAGGCCCTATTACGATCTTATGACCTGGGCGTGTCTTGCAACCAGCGCCGGGCTACCGGCCGCCGTCGCCCCGGTTATGCTTGGCCCGGACGGCCTGCCGCGTGGAGTCCAAATCATTGCGGCAACTGGGATGGACCGTATCGCCATTGCTTGCGCTCACTTATTCGAGGCTCTTGGCGCGTGCGCCGGCGCACCTCCAGCAGCGGCTTCGCCAGCCATTAAACGGCACATGCCGCAAGCAAGGAATTTCCTCTAGCTTGGCTCCTTGCGGAGGAGAGTATACG
>JAFMSB010000092.1:0-1862 GCA_017353815.1 Methylocapsa sp.
CGATGGTGCTGAGCGGATCGTGGCCGCGCCTTTCCATCCGCTGCAAATAAGCCTCACAGAGCGAAAGTGGCAAGTAGGCGGGCTTGCTCATTGCCGGCAGGCCCGGCAAACGGGCGCGAAAGATATCGAGATGGCGGCGCGCGAGCGCCCGCAGCTCCCCAAGCGCCGCAGCTAGGGCAGGAGATGAGCGCCCCTCGGACAAATCCGCAAGCGCCACCCCATGCTTTGCAAGAATCTCGGCAGGAACAAAAGGCGCGCCGCGCGGCTTCTGCCAGGGCAAAGCCCGCATTAGGCCGGTGATCCCATAGGCGATCCCGGCATGCCGGGGGTCGGCCGCCTCCTTATCTGCCTCCTCGCCCGCAAGGATTTTCGTGGCAAGCTGGAAGAGATTCGAGCATGTCGCCTGCGTATAGGATTCGAGCCCCCGGAGCGACTCTATTCTATCCGCGTAAAGGTCGCGCGTGCGCGCATCGATCAGGTCCAGCAGCAAGCTCTTTGGCAGCTCAAAGCGCGCGGCGGTATCGAGGAGCGCCGCGGAGACGGGGTTGGCCTTTGCGTCCTGCGCGTTTTCTTCCTCAACCGCGCCGCGCCACCATTGGAGGCGAATCTCGCCGGGCAAAGGCTGCGAGACCGCCTCTTGGATGCGCGCGACCTCGAAGCTGAAAGCATAAAGAGCATGAATGTGCCGCCGGCGGTCATGCGGGATGAACAAGCTCGCAAGCCAGCGGTCGTTGTCGTTGCGGCGGATGATCTCCTCGCAATGAGCATAGTCCGCCGCCGCGGCCACTGGAATCTCCTCAGCGTGGAGCCTTTGCCCGGAGCGGCTCTAAGCGCGGGCTTTCGCGGCCGGATCAGCGGGCGCAGGGCCGACGATTTCCGCGCGCAGCCCGAGGTAGATGAGCATCGGCGAGCAGATGAAGATCGAGGAGTAAGTCGCAACAAAAATGCCCCAGATCATCGCGAGCGAGAACGAGCGGATGACTTCGCCGCCGAAAAGAGCAAGCGAGAGAAGGGCAAGAAACACGGTCGTCGCGGTCATGATCGTGCGCGGCAGGACGGCATTGACCGAGACGTCGATTAGCTGGTCGGCCGGCATCTTGCGGAATTTCCGCATCATTTCCCGGATACGGTCGAGCACGACGACGGTCTCGTTTAAGGAGTAGCCGGCGATCGTAAGGATCGCGGCAATCGATGTCGTATTGAACTCGAGCCTGGTCAGGGCGAAAAAACCCACGGTGAGCAAGAGATCATGCATGGTTGCGATGATCGCGCCGACCGCAAATTGCCATTCGAAGCGGAACCAAAGATAGCAGAGAACCGCCATAATCGAGATGACCACACCGAGCGTGCCGGATTGCACCAGCTCGCCCGAGACGCGGGGGCCAACAACCTCGGTGCGCCGCACGTCGTAATCGTCATGGATGGCTGAGGTTACCCGGTTGACCGCCGCCTCCTGTGCGGCATCGCCCCCTGCCTGAAGGCCAAAACGCAAGGTGACGTCGGATGGCCCGCCAAAGCCTTGCACCTCCACGGCGCCGACATTCATGCGCTCGGTAATCGCGCGCAGCTTCGCGAGATCGGCAGCACCGTTCTTTGCGCGCAGCTCGATCAGCGTGCCACCGGAAAAATCAATCCCGAAATTCATCCCCAAATTGATGAAGAGCAGGACCGAAACAATCGACATGAGCGCCGAGAAAGGATAGCTCACGCGGCGGAACCGCATGAAAGGGAATTTGGTGTTCTCGGGGGCAAGTCGCAAAAGCTTCATCGGGCCGGGCCTAGTTAGATCGGCAAACGTGCGGGGCGCTGATAACGGTACCAAAGCGCAATCATCATTCTTGTCATTGTCACGGCTGTTACGA
>JAFMSB010000092.1:1872-6707 GCA_017353815.1 Methylocapsa sp.
TACGATGGATGACAGAATACCAAGCGCCATCGATACGGCAAAGCCGCGCACGGGGCCCGATCCAAGAAAGTACAAGATCGCCGCGGCAACGAACATGGTGACGTTGGAGTCAACGATCGTCGCAAAGGCGCGTTTGAAACCCGCATCAAGCGCGGAAAGGATCGAGCGCCCCATATGCGCTTCCTCCCTGATGCGCTCATAGATCAAGACATTGGAATCGACCGCCATGCCAATTGTGAAGACGATGCCGGCAATGCCGGGAAGAGTCAAAGTCGCTCCAAGCAAGACGAGCCCGGCGAAGATAAGGGAGATGTGCACAAAGAGCGCGATATTGGCAAAGATGCCAAATACCCCGTAAGTGACGAGCATATAGGAGGCAACCAGCACCGCCGCGACATAGGCGGCGCGTTTGCCCGCATCGATCGAATCTTGGCCAAGGCCGGGGCCCACTGTGCGCTCCTCGACAATCGTCAGTTTGGCGGGCAGCGCGCCGGCGCGCAGCAATATCGCAAGATTATTGGCCTGCTCGACCGTAAAATGGCCGGAGATCTGGCCTGAGCCTCCGGTGATAGGGGTAATAATCCGCGGCGCCGAGATGACCTTGCCATCGAGAATGATCGCAAAAAGCTTGCCGACGTTTTCCGATGTGACCTCGCCAAACCGCTGCCCGCCGCGGATATTGAAGCGGAAATTGACGACCGGCTCTTGCGTGCGCGGATCAAAGCCCGGTTGAGCATCGGTCAAGTCCTCGCCCTGCACCATCACCCGTTTCTGGACCGGAAGCTTTCTGCCGCTCTCCATATCGTCCAGAAGCTCGACATCCGAGGGGTCGGCGCCCGGCTCGGCGACAAGGCGGAATTCGAGCTTGGCGGTCGTGCCCAAGATTTCTTTGAGCTTGCGCGTATCCTGCAAGCCAGGCACTTCGACGAGAACGCGATCGTTGCCCTGGCGCTGAATGTTTGGCTCTGTGGTGCCGAGAGCGTCGACCCGGCGGCGCAGCACCTCGATCGATTGCTCGACGGCGCGGCGCACCTTCGCCTCGACGCCCGCATCGGTTATGGCGAATTGAATGAGGCCATTTTCGCCTTCGGTCACATCAAAGGCCGCGGCGCGGCCAGCGCCGGGCAAGATGCTGCCGCTCGCAGCGGCGAGCTCGCGCAACCTTGGCATGGCCTTTGCCCGCTCCTCGGGGTCAGGGATGCGCAACTGCACGCCGCGCGGCAAAGCGCCTATGCCGCCAGTGACCGGCACCTTCTCCTCGCGCAGGACCCGGCGGATGCTATCGCGAAGATTATCGACGAGTGTTTTGACGACCGAATTCTTATCGACCTCGAGGAGAACATGCGATCCTCCCTGCAGATCAAGACCTAGGACGATCGCGCGAACCGGCAGAAATTTCGGCATGGCGGAAATGAGCGCTTCGCGGTGTGCGGGGCTCAGCAGGCTTGGCACGACGAGGAGAAAAGCAATAATCGTCATCGCCAGAATGGACACGATCTTCCAAGTTGCAAACCGCAGCATGGATACCGACGAGCTCCTTTCTGAAGATGCGGCGAGAGGGCCCGGGGAGGGCCTGCCGCGTCTTTAAGCTTGACCCTTTACAGGCCCCTTGACCGGCTCGGACTTTGCCCGCACGTCGGAAATCATCGCCCTCGCAGCGCGCACGCGCACGTTCGGTGCAATCTCGAGTTCGAGCTCGTGATCGTCAACGACTCGTGAAACCTTGCCAATCAGCCCGCCGCTCATGACCACAATGTCGCCCCGGCGCACATTTTTCAGCATATCGGCCTGTTGCTTTTCTCTCCTGCGCTGCGGCCGGATGACCAGAATATAGACAATCCCGATAATGATCGCGAATGGCACCATGTAGGCTAAGGCATCGAAGGCACCTGGGGCCGCAGGCGCCGGAGCTTGGGCAAATGCGGATGTAAACAAATCCTTTTTCCTTGATTCCGGTGAGGGCAAGCCACCCACGCGCCCGCCGGGGCGGTTTCGCCGCGCGTGGCGCGCGAATATAGCCTCCGGCCACGTGAAAGCAATGCCGCGGTGGGAGTTGCAGGCCATCTCGTTCATCTGTAGGAGATCCCGGCAAGGCTGCAGCTCCAGAGGCAGGCCGGCAGGAATAAAGATGTCCGGGACCGTGCATATCATCGGCGCCGGCGTGGCCGGGCTTGCCGCTGCCGTGCGGCTAGCCCGCGGCCCGCATAAGCTGGCCGTCTATGAGGCAGCGCCTCAAGCCGGAGGGCGCTGCCGCTCCTACTACGATTCCTCGCTCGGCATGATGATCGACAACGGCAATCATTTGCTACTGTCGGGCAACCGTCACGCCCTTAGCTTTCTTTCGGCTATTGGGAGCGAGGGCCAATTGCGGGGACCGCCCGAAGCCGAATTTGCCTTCGCCGATCTCGTTAGCGGGGATTGGTGGCAGTTGCGCCCCAACCCAAGCCCGGTCCCGTGGTGGATTTTTTCGTCCCAGCGCCGGGTGCCTGGCACGAACGCACGCGATTATCTTGGGCTGTTCCGCCTTGTCACGTCGCGCCGCGATTTGCCGCTCGAAATAGTTTTGCGCCGCCGCGGGCCTGCCTATGAGCGGCTCTGGCAGCCTTTTTTTCTTGCCGCCCTCAACACACCTCCTGCGCTAGCTTCATCGCATCTCGCCGCTGCAATTATTCGCGAGACGCTCGCCAAAGGCGGGCGCGCGTGCCGGCCTCTCATTGCCGCGCACGGTCTCTCTGCGGCGTTTGTCGATCCGGCGCTCGCCTTCCTTTCCGAACGCGGGGTGGACGTCCGGTTCGGGCATAGGCTTCGAGCAATTGCCTTTGATGCGGGCCGCGCGAGCAATCTTGATTTCGGCGCGGAAAAGATACGGCTCGCACCGGCCGATCAGGTTATTCTCGCCGTGGCTCCTTTTAATGCGCGCGAGATCGTTCCGGGCTTGCGGGCCCCGGAAAATTATCATGCGATTATCAACGCTCACTACAAAATTGCGCCGCCGGGAAACTTGCCTCCTATCCTGGGCATTATTAATGCAACGATCGAGTGGCTGTTTGCGTTTCCGGACCGTCTTTCGGTTACTATCAGCTTCGCGGACCGGCTCATTGATGTGCCGCGGGAGGAGCTCGCCGCGAAAATTTGGGAGGAAGTTGCAGAAGCAACCAAGATCGATATGCCACTGCCGCCATGGCAAATCGTCAAGGAGAGACGCGCAACATTTGCGGCAACCCCGGCGGAAAACGCCCGGCGTCCCAAGACGCGCACGGATTTCGACAATCTTTTGCTTGCGGGCGATTGGACCGCGACCGGCTTGCCCGCAACGATCGAAGGCGCAATCCGCTCCGGGCACCGCGCCGCCGACGAGATCGCAGCAAACTGAATGGAAAGGAGCGCTTGAGTGGAAAATGCCGAGGCGGACAGCGCGGCGGCCGCGGGACTCGACGCGATTGAGGCAGCGGTTTCGCGCGCGGCGCGCAGATTATTGGCATTGCAGCACGAGGATGGGCATTTCGTCTTCGAGCTCGAGGCCGACGTCTCGATCACGGCGGAATTTATTTTGCTCAAACATTTTTTGGGCGAGCCGCCGGATGCTGCGCTCGAAGCCAAAATCGCGGCCTATATCCGGCGCACTCAGGCGGGTCATGGCGGCTGGCCGCTGTTTAAGGATGGAGCCTTTAACAACAGCAGCTCCGTCAAGGCCTATTTCGCGTTAAAGGCGATTGGCGATCCGCCCGGCGCCGACCATATGCGCCGTGCCCGCGCCGCGATCCTTGCGCATGGCGGGGCTGCAAAAACCAATGTCTTTACCCGCGCGCTTCTGGCGCTTTTTGGCGCGGTGCCTTGGCAGGCGGTGCCCGTCATGCCCGTCGAGATCGTCCTGCTGCCGCGCTGGTTTCCCTTCCATCTGAGTAAGGTTTCTTATTGGAGCCGCACGGTGATTATGCCGCTCCTGGTTGTGAACGCCTCAAAGCCTCCGGCCCGCAATCCCCGCGGGGTCACGATCGACGAGCTTTTCGCCGAGCCGCCGGAAACGGTTCGCCGCTGGCCGGGCTCGCCGCAGCAAAAATTTCCCTGGACCGCGGTCTTTTCTGGTTTGGATCGCCTGTTGCGCATGACAGAGCCTTATTTTCCAAAGGCGTTGCGACGGCGGGCGATCGCGAAATGCGCTCAATTCGTCGAAGAAAGGCTCAATGGCAGGGATGGGCTTGGCGCGATCTATCCCGCCATGGCCTATTCGGCACTGATGTTCGTTGTCCTCGGCTGTGAGCGCCAAGACCCGCGCCTCGTCCACGCCCTGGATGCCATCGACAAGCTGCTAGTTGTGCGCGAGGGCGAAGCCTATTGCCAGCCCTGCGTGTCGCCTGTTTGGGATACGGCTCTTGCCTGTCACGCATTGATGGAAGCAGGCACAGAAGGCGCCGCAGCTTCAGTACAGCAGGCACTTTCTTGGCTTGAGCCGCTGCAAATCACGGATGTCGCAGGCGATTGGACGGCGCAGAGGCCACACGTCCGCCCCGGGGGCTGGGCCTTTCAATATGCCAACGCCTATTATCCGGACGTCGACGACACCGCCGTCGTTGCGATGGCGATGGACCGGTTTGCTGCCCATGGACCGGAGTATGCCCAGGCGGTCGCACGCGCAAAGGAATGGATCGCGGGCATGCAAAGCGCCAATGGGGGCTGGGGAGCCTTCGATGTGGATAACCAATACGAATATTTGAACTACATCCCCTTCGCCGACCATGGCGCGCTTCTCGACCCGCCGACGGCAGATGTATCGGCGCGCTGCGTTTCATTTTTGGGCCAGCTTGGCGAGACGGCAGCAAGCAGGGAAATCGTGG
>JAFMSB010000093.1 GCA_017353815.1 Methylocapsa sp.
CCCGCGCGCGATGCGGCAGCATTGGCCCGAGCCCCGCGCCGGTCTCAACAGCTTCGAGCTGAAAGTCCTATCGAATCTCCATGGATCAGATCACCGGCCAGAGGGATCGACTAATTTGAAGACAACGCCCAAACCATTGATCCCACTATTTGCCGTTGTGCCATAGAGCGCTCCCTCTTTATCGGCGACCAGCCCCGCCTCCGGGTCGCCGCCATCACTGCCGCCAGTAAAATTGTAGAGCACGGTCTCGGTCCATTGTTGCTGCCCCGCGCCTGGTGGAAGGAGCTTGAAGACGGTGCCTCTGCCGACGCGCCCGCCCTTGCGCGTCGTGCCGTAAAGCGCTCCCTCCTTACCGGCGGTCAGGCCAGCCTCCGGCTCGCCCCCATCGCTGCCGCCAGTAAAATTATAGAGCACGATCTCGGTCCAACGCGTCTGTTCCGCGCCCGGAGGGACAAGCTTGAAGATCGTGCCTTCGCCGCCGCGCCCGCCCTTGCGCGTTGTGCCATAAAGCGCTCCGTCCGTACCGGCGATTAGGCCCGCCGCTGGCTCGCCCCCATCGCTGCCGCCGGTAAAATCGTAAAGGACGGTCCTGGTCCATTGCGTCTGTTCCGCGCCCGGAGGGACAAGCTTGAAGATCGTGCCTTCGCCGCCGCGCCCGCCCAAAAGCGCCGTGCCGTAGAGCGCTCCCTCTTCGTCGGCGAGCAGGCAAGCGGCCGGCTGGCGGCCATCCTGGCCGGCGAAGCTATGGAGCACGGTCTCCGTCCAGCCTGTTTGCCCGGCCCGCGGGGGAGTGAGCTTGAAGACTGTGCCAATGTTGCCGGAAGTCCCGCCGCCCGGGGTTGTGCCGTATAGCGCGCCTTCCCCGGCGGCTATAAGGCCAGCCCCGGGATTGGCACCTCCCGTTCCGTTAAAGCTGTAAAGCACGGTTTCCGCCCAGCCGGTTTCGCCCGCGGCCGGCGGCTTTAATTTGAAAACCGTGCCCTTGTCGGCGCTGCCGCCGCTGCTCGTCATGCCATAGAGCGCACCCTCTTTGTCTGCAACGAGGCCGCCGTGAGGATAGTGCCCGTCATTGGCACCAAAACTGTGCAGCAAGGTCGCGGTCCAATTTGTCTGGCCATCCGCCGGCGGCGTAAGCTTGAATACCGCGCCAAACCCGGCAGAGCCCCCGGCCGTTGTGCCATAAAGCCTTCCTTCGCTGTCGATGATCAACCCGGCAGAAGGGATCGCGCCATCTTTGTCGCTGAAGCTGTAAAGGACGGTTTCGGCTGGCGCGGGCCAGGCCCAATCCAGCGGGAAGATAACCAAAGGCAGCGCCGCGCCGAGAGGAAGGGTTCGCGTCATGATTTCGCTGATGCAGACCAACAGCTAGATACAACAATGCCCCGGGGAAACTGGGTGGAGGCCCCATCAAGCCCAGCTACCATAAGTGATTCACCTAGCGCTATAGCCCGCGGCCAATCGGGCTGGATTGGCCGCCAGCAATCGCCGGTGACCTGCGGCTCGGGCTCCTCCGCGCGCTGCGCCAGTGCCGCGAATGCTTCCCCGGATCAAGCGCACCTCAAAGAATAAGGGATCCTAATAAAAGGTTATCGATCCCCATCACCGCCCATTATCAACTATTGATTAGCATCTTGGGAAGCGAGAGAGGCCCCAATTTAAGTTAAACCCAACAATTGTGCGCCTCGCCGGCTCAGGCTCCTTAGATCAGGAGCCGCGAAAGCTGCGTGGGAGAAGGAAATGCAAGTAAATGCTAGCGGGAACGGAACCGGCTCCCAAATGATTTGTAGCATGGCGGTTGCGATTCTGCGGCCAGCCATCCCTGCCCAAACCAGACACGCGTTTACGAGCCAAGGGCGCGAAGGCATTGATACCCTGCCCAAAGGCATTGGGGGAATCCTTGGGATCACACTGGGTCTTGTCGCGTCTTGCACCACTTGCGCATTCGCAGATCCCATTCAACTAAACAACAATGTCTGCAACCTCGTTTTGGATACGAAGCCGAAAACCGAACCTCAAGTGCCGAAACCAGGATATCTGCACTCCTATGTCGATCCCGTCTTTGGCACGAAGGTGACACGGATCACAGGAGATCCGGGAACCGCCATTCCCAATGTGGGCAGCACTTGGGGCAAAGTGTCTCGGCCGGGATATGAAGACAGGGCGGCTTGGAACGCAGATCAAACAATTTTGCTCCTGGAAAATACGGCAGCGGGGCCTTTGTTACTTGATGGGAACAACTACAAGCCACTGGCGGCCGAAAATCTTGGACCCTTTTATTCCAGTGAAGCGCGGTGGCATCCGGCATTGCCTTCCAAAATGCTTTACCTCGGAAATAATGCGCGGGGGACTGCTTGCGAATTTGGCCTGTGGGATATCTATACAAGCAGCATCACCGTCCAACAAACCATTTCTGGCTATACGGGCTGCAACCTCGGAGGCACAGGCAATTGGTCAAGCGATGCGACAATGGTTGCTGTCGAAGCGACGAGATCCAGCGATAAAAAGTTGGTGGCCTTCGCCCTAAACCTCGCAACCGGGAAAAAGTATGCGGATATCGATCTCCTGGCGAGCGGGTTTCTCGCGGGCACGATCGATTGGGTGAGCATCTCGAGGAGCGGCGATCTCATATATGTGAACGGCGGCCTTGCCAACGGCACAAACCGCAGTGATAACGCCGCCATTTTTGACCTCTCCGGCAACGTTATTCAGAAATGGCTCGAATACGGCTCGCCAAGCCATAGTGACCTGAGCGTGGATTCAAACGGCAATGAGGTTGTTGTCGGCGTTGACAAATCAAGCACCTATCTTGGCAAGATTATAATGAGAAATATGCGGACGGGAATTCGGACGCCGCTGGATACAGGGGGATTCCCAAGCTTGGTGTCGGCTCGAAACAACACCTTGGCAAATTTCGCATTCGTAAATGATACCGGGTCGAAGAGCCCGAATTATTGGCCGCCCTATTTCGATGAAATATTTGCGGTCACGCTCGACGGATCAAAACGCACCCCCCGGCTTGCTCATGCCCACAGCAATTGGGTAAATTACGATTCGCAAGGTTTCGTCGTGCCGTCGCCCGACGGGCTCCGCTTCGTCTTTGCCAGCGACTGGAAGCAACCATCCGGATTGCCCGTGCAAACCTATGTCGCGGACATGCGAGGCCTGTGCAGCCCAGGAAGTCTCAAAGAAAAGTGAATTCAAGGCGCGAAGTCTCGGGGCGAAGGGAAACCGCCTGCCCCGCGGCCACGCGAAATCTCCCTCGATGACCGGCATTATTTGATGGGGCTTGGCCAAGGGCAGAGACGGCGAGTAGCCTGCGCGCTTTGTGCGCAGGTTCCCGTTTCTCTCGGCTCGGGCAGAAATGGGCCCGCCTGCGCCCGGATTTCAAGTGCGGAACGGCGCGCCTCACAGCCTCCCGAACTCCGGCTCCGTTGGCGACCACGCTTTTCCCAATATTTCGTCATGCGAGCCGGGCGGTAGACATCCCCAAATCAGGGGGCGCGCCGCAAGCAAGCTTGTGGCAATTAGATTGTGCGATTGTGCGGCGGATCACAGCTTTCCTAGGCGGGGCAAGCGATGATGCCGCCATCAGCTTAGCGCAAGGCAGGCAGGATAGAGCATTAGCTTGAGGCAGGAAGTCCGGAGGCAGCTCCCGTCCGCAGCCTCAGCTGGTTCACCTTCGCCAAGAGATGCTTGAGGCAAAGCCATGGTCCGTTCATTGCGTCGCGGCCAAAAGACGAAAGCCGTCGCCGAAGTGCTAGCGATGATCGCGGATGAGCATCTGCTCGCGCCAAAGCGGCCTCGCGCCGCCCTCGATGGCGATGATACGCTTTATGACAATATTAGCGAATTTTGTGCGGCGCTCGAGCTTTACGCTTCACGCGGCACACCCAAAAAATTTGCAAAAAATTTGCGGGGCTAGGGTGCAGGCGGCGGACTTATCCCCGTAGCCCGCTGCGCCGCAGCGCCTTACCGCGAAAATTTCTTATATTTGAGCCGGTGCGGGATGATGCTGTCGATTCCTAAACGGCGCTCTTTATCCTCTTCGTAAGAGGCAAAATTGCCTTCAAACCATTCGACGTGGCTTTCGCCTTCGAAGGCAAGCATGTGAGTGGCGACGCGGTCAAGGAAAAAGCGATCATGCGAGATAATGACCGCGCAGCCTGCGAAATCCGTGAGCGCCTCCTCAAGCGCACGCAGCGTATCGACATCAAGATCGTTGGTCGGCTCATCGAGCAGCAGGACGTTGGCGCCGCTCTTTAGCATCTTTGCAAGATGCACGCGGTTGCGTTCGCCGCCTGAGAGCTGCGCGACTTTTTTCTGCTGATCCGTGCCCTTGAAATTGAATGCCGCGGTGTAGGCCCGAGAATTGACCTCGCGCTTGCCAAGATGAAGGACTTCTTCGCCGCCCGAAATCTCTGCCCACACGGTCTTTTTGCCATCGAGCGCATCGCGCGATTGGTCGACATAGCCAAGGCGGACCGACTCCCCTATTCGGATTTCACCCTTGTCTGGCTTCTCTTCGCCCGTGATCATCCGGAAGAGCGTCGTTTTGCCGGCGCCATTCGGCCCAATGACGCCAACAATTCCCCCCGGCGGCAGCTTGAAGGAGAGGCCATCGATCAAAAGCCGGTCGCCAAAGCCTTTTGAAAGATGCGAGAACTCGATGACATTCGCGCCGAGGCGCTCGGCCACCGGTATAGTGATTTGGGCAGAACCCGAGGCCTTTTCGCTCTGCTTAGCGACAAGCTCCTCGTAACGCTGAATGCGGGCTTTGGATTTGGCCTGCCGCGCCTTGGGGCTCGTGGCGATCCATTCGGATTCGGCTTCGAGTTGGCGCTTGCGGGCCTCCTCCTCGCGGCCTTCTTGTGCGAGGCGCTTTTGCTTTTGCAAGAGCCAAGCCGAGTAATTGCCCTCGTAAGGGATCCCTCGCCCGCGGTCGAGCTCCAAAATCCAGCCCGTCACATTGTCCAAAAAATAGCGGTCGTGGGTGACGATTAAAATCGCCCCAGGGTAGGCGCGCAGATGTCCTTCCAGCCAGGCTACGGTCTCGGCATCGAGATGGTTTGTGGGCTCGTCGAGGAGCAAAAGATCCGGCTGCTCAAGCAAAAGTTTGCATAGCGCGATGCGACGGCGCTCGCCTCCGGAGAGTTTTGCGACATCCGCATCATCCGGCGGGCAACCAAGCGCATCCATGGCCTGATCTACCTGGGCATCAAGATCCCAAAGGCCTTTGGCTTCGATTGCGTCCTGCAGACCCATCATTTCATCGGCACGCTCGTCGGAGTAATTGGCCGCAAGCTCGTTGTAACGGTCAAGGATCGCCCTTTTGTCTGCCACGCCCAGCATGACATTGCCGCGCACATCGAGGCTGGCATCAAGCCCGGGCTCCTGCGGCAGATAGCCGACGCGGGCGCCTTCGGCGATGTAGCCCTCCCCGGTGAACTCTTTGTCGATGCCCGCCATTATGCGCATCAGGGTAGATTTGCCCGCCCCATTGACGCCGAGGACACCGATCTTGGCATCGGGATAGAAGGAAAGATTTATGCGCTCGAGGATTTTTTTGCCGCCCGGATAGGTTTTGGTAAGCCCGCGCATATGGTAAATGAATTGCCGTGCCATGGGTTGCTCTTCGCGCCCGAGTCCGGGGGATGGGAGGGTTTAGCGGCCCCGGCTTCGCTGGTCCATACCGGAGCCAAATTTCACCAGGCCAAGCCGGAAGCCAGGGCGCTGCGTTGGGTTCCGGCCCATATTTGCGCTTTGCCCGGATCACTAACTTTTGATGCAGATATTTTGTGGAAAAATGCCAATTGCCAGCAGGAATATGTAAGGAATCGAACGATTTTTATGAGCGAAATAATCGCGAAACCCATTTGGGGGAAGCGGAGCGAAGAGAATCAAGCCATAATGCTGCTCTTCTCTGGACATGGATAAGACTCTCATGCGCGGTCTAAGTGAAATCAAGGCGAATGCTGCTTTCCAGCCCCATTTGGGCGAAGTGCCCATATCGGCCGATGATCATACCTCGCCCGACAGCCGGCGGGGAGGAACGATGATACGAACCGAGAAGGAGCCTAAGGGAAAGGACACCCACCGGCTTATCATAGACATTGCGGAGAAACTTTTCCGCCAGCTCGGTTTTCAAAAGACGACGGTGGCCGATATTGCCCGCGAGCTGAGCATGTCTCCGGCAAATGTCTACCGCTTTTTCGCGGCAAAATCGGAGATCAATGCGGCCGTCTGCAGGGATATACTCAGCAAGATCGAGGCCGAAGCGGAAAAGATTGCTCTGGCACGGGGCTCAGCAGCCCAGCGGCTCCAAAACGTGCTCACCTCGGTCGAGCGGTCACATCATAAGCGCTACATGGCCGACCGCAAGCTCCACGAGCTGGTCGAGGTCGCGATCACCGAGAACTGGTCGATCATGAACGATCACAATCAGCGCATAACCGCAATCGTCGAGCAGATCATCGCGAGCGGAATGGCAGCGGGGGAGTTTCGCCCGGGTGATGCGGCTCTTACTGCCCAGCTGGTCAATACCGCCTGTATCCGGTTCTGTCATCCGCGCCTGATGGTGGAATATGATCAAAAACCGGAGCCAACGCTCGAACAAATGGTCAATTTCTGCTTGGCTGCCCTGGCTCGCCCATCGGCCTGAACCGGCAGCGTGGCGAAGGAAGGCGGCCCCGTCCCGGGCTAAATGC
>JAFMSB010000094.1 GCA_017353815.1 Methylocapsa sp.
GGGTCGATGCTCTTGAAGCGCGTCCTGTCCCAGCAAATCCGGGCGGACGTCAAAGTCGATTTTGCACCCGCGGGATTGAAGCTGCGAATGTCTGTGCCGCTCCAAATCGGGCGGTAAATTTGCCTGCCCTCTCCCGGTGGAATCCCCGGCGTGTAATCCCCGGCTGCGGTTTTCTCTTGCAGGTCATAGCGCAGAGTGACGCAGCGCCGCGTTGCCGAATTGCAACCAAATTTATCCCGGATAATTGGTAGTGCTCCAGTCAGGCCCGGCCGGAAACGGGCCGGCCGCTCAAAGAGACTATCTCACGATGGATTTGGTCGCGGACTTCGGCTCTAATCCGGGCAATCTGGGGATGTTCGCCTGCATTCCGCGGGGTGCCCCTCGCTCGCCAGCGCTTGTCGTCGCGCTGCATGGCTGCAACCAGACGGCAAGGGAATTCGATTTGGCGACCGGCTGGTCGGCGCTCGGGAAAGAGCATGGCTTTGCCGTTCTGTTCCCCGAGCAAAAATCCCTCAACAACCCGCATAACTGCTTCAACTGGTTTGTCGAGAAGCATATCCTGCCCGAGGAAGGGGAAATCGCCTCGATCCGGAGCATGATCGAGAAGCTGCTCCACGAGCATCGACTCGATCCCCGGCGGGTCTTCGTGACCGGCCTCTCGGCGGGCGGGGCCATGGCCTGCGCCCTCCTTGCTTCTTGCCCCGATCTCTTTGCTGCCGGTGCGATTATCGGCGGCCTCCCTTATGGGGCCGCGCGCGGGCCCGCCGACGCAATGAAAACGATGATCTTTGGCCCGAGCTATTCTGCCCGCGAATTGGGGGATTTCGTGCGCCGGGCCGCCCCCGGCCAGAGGCGATGGCCCAAGATTTCGATCTGGCATGGGGATTGTGACGAGGTGGTCGCACCCGTCAATGGATCGGCGCTCGTGCGCCAATGGCTAAATATCCATCAGCTTGACGAAGAAGATGCCGAGTTCGACGCAGCCGATGGTCAAACACGCCGGGTCTGGCGCGATGCCTCGGGAGAAATCCTTGTCGAGCATTACGCCATTAATGGCATGGCCCATGGCCTGCCGGCCGACGGAAGGGCGTTCGGGATTTCCGGAGGCTTGGCTGCGCCCTTCGTCGCCTTTGATGCCAAAATCTCTTCGACGGTCCGCATAGCCAAATCATGGGGCCTCATCAAACAGCCGCGCAGCTGGAACCTTCCGCTGCAACCGCTGCACCTGGCCGACAGCTGGTTTCATTTTATTCAGGCGTGGTTCACCGGTGGGGCAGAACCAAAATAACCGCCGCATCAAACAAGGCTCGGGCTTTTCTCTGGCTCGCCCTTGCGATGCGATTTGCGGTCAAAGAAAAGCGCCTGGCTGATAACTGCCTTGAGGCTATCGATGTTAAAAGGCTTTGTGACGAGAAACGCAGGCTCCGGCGGTGTCCCGGTCAAAAATCTCTCCGGATAGGCAGTTACAAAGATCACCGGGATGGAAACCGTCTCAAGGATTTGATTAACGGCTTCGAGGCCGGAGCTTCCGTCCGCGAGTTGGATGTCTGCGAGGATGAGACCGGGTTTGTGGCGGGAGACGGCTTCGACCGCCTCGCGGTGCGTGCGCGCGACATCGACAACCCGGTGCCCTTGCTCTTCGACGAGAGATTGAAGGTCGAGCGCAATGAAGGGCTCATCCTCAATAATCAGAACATCGGTGCGGATTTGATTAGCGATCTCCTTTCCCGCGGCATCGATGAGAGATGCCGCGTCGTCCACAGTGCAATCCATCGTTTCGGCGACCTGGAAGATATCGAACCCCTCGAGCGCGCTTAGAAGAAAGCTAATCCGGGGGCGCAAAGTAATCGCATCGAGATTGCGTTGCGCGCCGGCCTCATCGCCGCTGAAGGCCGGCTGTTCGACATGACCGTTGACGGCAACCGTTCCCCATACCTTCAGGAACAAACGGTAGAGCGACAGTTTCGGGTCGCTGCAGGCCTCGAGCGAGGCGGGTTCGGCGACCACGGCCTCCAAGGTTTCGAGGACATAAGCATCGCCCCCCGCCTGCGTGCCGGTCAAAGCTCGGGCAAAGCGGCGCAAATAGGGGATTTGCGTGGAAATTGCCTTTGATGTTAGCATCTCAGCCACCGATCTTCTTGCCCGGTTGAGGCAGTGCCGCTGCGCTCACGAGGGAATTCTTCAGGGGTACGGAAGTTCCAGCAAGCGGAACCATTGCTCTTTGTCAAACGTTGATGGTTGCTAGTTGCAATTATAGTCCTTTTGGGCTGCGAGCCAAGCATCCGGGCAAGGGGCGAACCCGGCCGGATCCGTCGCTCCCGGGGAGAAGGGAGAAGAGCTTGGCTTGTTCAAGAAAATTTGCCTTTTGCGGGGCATTGGCTAGCGGAGGCAGAACTAACGAGAGCGGTATCGGCAGGGGATTTTTGTGATAAAGCCGGTAAAACCGAAAAAACCCTCGGCACAGGCGGCAGACGTCGAGGCGTTTGGCGGTCTCCCGCCGGGGCGTGAGGAATTGCGGCAAAAACCAGAGGATTCGAACGGGCGCAAGCGCGGCGCAAAAAAATCATCCTCTCGGGCCGACCTAGCCGATCAGATCGGGATGCAATTGCGCAGCATTTATGACGACATTCTGGCGCAGCCGGTGCCCGCCCGTTTCCTTGATCTCTTGCAAAAGCTCGAAAGCGCCTCAAGCGCGAGACCAAGCAAGGATGGCATTTGAGCGAGGCGCAAAAGGAGAAGACGGGCAAACCGCCATTAGGCGAGCCAAAGCGGGAAGGCGCGGCACGTTTACGTCTCACCGCCGATCTGTTGGCGGTCATCCCCAATTTGCGCGCCTTCGGCGTCTCCTTATGCGGCAATGTCGATCACGCCGACGATCTTGTCCAAGAGACATTGGTGAAAGCTTGGAGCAATATCGGATCCTTTTCCGAAGGCACCAATCTTCGCGCTTGGCTGTTTACGATTTTGCGCAATATCTATTACTCGGAGTACCGCAAAAAGCGGCGCGAGGTTTCTGACTCCGATGGCGCCTTTGCGGCGAGCCTCTCGGCCGCGCCGGCGCAAGGCGGCCATATGGATCTGCTCGATTTCCGCGCGGCGCTGCAAAAGCTGCCGAGCGACCAGCGCGAAGCCTTGATCTTGATCGGCGCCTCGGGGCTTTCTTACGATGAAGCCGCAAGCATTTGCGGCTGTGCCATCGGCACGATGAAAAGCCGGGTCAACCGCGCAAGAAACCGGCTTGCCGAGCTCCTGTCGGTCACCTCGGGAGAAGATTTCGGGCATGAAAGCGCCTGGCAGGCAATCGGCTTGTCCATAACCGGTCATGGCCCCGAGCAAGACTCGGGCGAATAGCCGTGCCTTGGGGGGAAGCTAACGGCGGGCCTCAAACCGAGCCTCGAGCAGCTCATAAACGAGCCGCGCCGCCTGAACCTCCCCGCCTTCCGGGCGGCCAGGCTTTGCTTTCGGCGTCCAGGCAAAAATATCGAAATGCGCCCACGATTTTGCCTTTTCGACGAAACGGCGCAGGAACAAGGCCGCCGTGATCGAGCCCGCGAAGGGAGTGCCGGAAATATTGTTGAGATCGGCGGTCTTGCTCTCCAAGAGCTTGCCGTAGGGCTCCCAGAGAGGAAGCCGCCAGACCGGATCCTGGACGCTCGCGCCGATCCGTTCGATGTCGGCCGCGAGCCGCTCGTCAGTAGTGTAGAAAGGCGGGAGATCAGGCCCAAGCGCCACGCGGGCCGCGCCTGTGAGCGTGGCAAAATCAAATAACAGATCCGGCGCCTCCTCATCACCGAGCGCCAGCGCATCGGCGAGTATCAGACGCCCCTCCGCATCGGTGTTGCCGATTTCCACCGTCAATCCTTTCCGGCTCTGGTAAATGTCGCCGGGCCGCATGGCGCTGCCCGAGACGGCGTTCTCGACGATCGGGATGATGACTCGCAACCGAACCGGAAGGCCTGCCGCCATGACCATCGAGGCAGCCGCCAGAGCCGCGGCCGCGCCGCCCATGTCTTTTTTCATGAGAGCCATGGCCGGTTCCGGCTTGATGTCGAGCCCGCCCGAATCGAAGCAGACGCCCTTGCCCGCCAAGGTCACCTTTGGATGAGTTTCCTCGCCAAAGATAAATCCGGCGAGCCGGGGCGGCTTTGCGGAGGCCTGCCCAACCGCATGGATGAGCGGCAGATTTGCCTGCAGGAGTTCCGCGCCGCGCATCACCGCCGCCTTTGCGCCATGCTGCCGCGCCAAGCTCAGGACAGCTGCTTCGAGCGCATCCGGGCCCATGTCATTGGCGGGGGTGTTGATGAGGTCGCGCCCGAGCGCAACGGCGCGCGCAATGCGCTCGACGCGCGCCACATCGACGCCCGGCGGCGCGCAAAGTTTTGGGGGCTCGCGGCCGTTGTGCTTGTATCTCCCGAACCGGTAACCCGCCAAAACCCAGGAGAGCGCGGCAGCCTCGGCATCATAGGGGGCATTGGCGAAGCGGTAGAGGCCCGCCGGGAGCAAATTTGCAAGTTCACCGGGCAGAAAGAGATCGCGAAAACCGGCGCTCTCCGGCTCGATGCCAAAGAGAACGGCCGCGATGCCGCCCGCGGCATTGGGAAGAATTTGGCACCGGCCGGGCACGGGCTCAAAGCCGCAGGCCCCGGCAAAATTGCGCGCCGAATCGGGAAGGCTTGCCTTGATTCGCGGCCAGCTGTCCTTGGCGGCAAACCAGACCGGGACCGCCCCGTCTTGAGATTCACATGGGATAAGCACGCAATTCTCCAAAACCGGGCATGCCGGCGCCGCCAATCCTTCTTGCGGCAAGGCTCTTAAGCCAGTGTCGTTCCGCGGCCGCGATCCCGCAACTCCGGGCCGGGCAGGCCCGGGCCATAACTGGCTGCCGCTGGATCATACATGGCGGGCCAAGGAAAAGCAGGGACAAATAATCTTGGAAATCAAAACGGCGAAGCAGTTGAGTGCACGAAAGGCGTATTCGCAAATCGCACGGGATTGGCATGGGGCGATGTTGCGCGCAATGCTGCTTGCAGCCGGGCTCGCTTTTGCAGGTTGCCAGACGGCTGGCCCCCAAGGCATCATTGGCCCGCCCGGAGCCGTTCCTTCGGGCTTTGCGGCCCAATCCGATGCGGAGAAGCGCCGCATGGTGGAGGAATGGGGACGTCTCTACGACCGCCACCCCGACGATAAGGAAACCGCGCTCACTTACGCGAAGGGCCTTCGGGCGTTGGCGGAATATGCGCAGGCGGCCGCCGTTTTGCAGCGGGCCGCAATAAAATTTCCCCAGGATAACGAGGTGCTGGGGGCTTACGGCAAGGCTCTCGCCGATACCGGGCGGCTGCGGGAAGCGGCCGAGGTCCTGGCGCGCGCACACACTCCGGACCGGCCAAATTGGTCGATCCTGTCGGCCCAGGGTTCGGTTGCCGACCGGCTCGGCGATCACGAGCAGGCGCAAGCCTATTACGCGGCGGCGCTCAAGATCGCGCCCGCTCAGCCCTTCGTTCTCTCCAATCTCGGGCTTTCCTACGCCCTTTCAAAGAAACTGCCCGAGGCCGAGAAGACACTTAAGGAAGCCGCTTCCCAGCAAGGGGCCGATTCGCGCGTGCGCCAAAATCTCGCTCTTGTGCTATCCCTCGAAGGCAAATTCGCCTCGGCCGGGGAGGTCGCGCGGCGCGATTTGACCCCCAAGGATGCGGCCGCGAATGTTGCAGCAATTAAGCGCATGATCGCGCAGTCGAATACATGGAAACAAATTCAAGCCCTCGATGCGAGACCGCATGCCGCTGGAATGCAGCCCGGCCAAACCGGTGAGGTCTCATCCGAATGATTGCGCTTCGACGATTTCAATCGCCAACGCCGCCAGGCCCTCGATTGCGGCTTCGATCCTATCGCCGCTTACAACCGGGCCAACGCCCGCGGGCGTGCCCGTGAAAATGAGGTCGCCCGGCGCGATCTCGATCTCTCGCGATAAAAAGGCGATGATTTGCGCAACGGGCCAAATCATCGCTGAGAGATCGCTCCTCTGGCGCACCACTCCATTCACTTTGCATTCGATGCCGCCCCTCGAAAGGGCGCCGGTCTTTGCTTTCGGCGTTATCGCCGAACAAGGCGCCGAGCAGTCGAACGACTTCGCCATCTCCCACGGCCGTCCCTTTTTCCGGAGCTCGGTTTGAAGGTCGCGCTTTGTCATATCGAGGCCAGTGGCATAGCCAAAAATCAGCTCGTTTGCTCTTTCAGGCGCGATATTGCGCCCGCCGCCGCTTATGGCGACGACAAGCTCGGCCTCGTGCTGCAAATCCCTCGTCCCGGCCGGATAAGGCACAGCCGCTCCATCGTGAACGATCGCGCTCGCAGGTTTCATAAAGAAAAAAGGCGGCTCCTCATCCGGATTGCCCCCCATTTCCTTGGCGTGGTCCCGGTAATTCTGACCGACGCAAAAAATCCGCCGCACGGGAAAAGATGTGCCTGGCGGGGCAGGAAGCGCGGCCAAGGGCGGCGGAGCAAAGGCGTAGTCACTCATAGGGCTGCATTGCGGTGAGCGGCATGTAGCGCGCGGCCGTCTTCGCGACCAAAGCTGGCTCTCCAAACGCGCACGCTGCGGCGCGGTTCATCTTCGTCACTAACCGGACCCTCGAGGCGGACGAGCCACGCCCGCTCTACCAAG
>JAFMSB010000407.1 GCA_017353815.1 Methylocapsa sp.
ATCAGCATGACAGCGCTCCTTCAAGGGCTTTCACAAACGCCGCCCGGTCGGAATCGGTATTAACCTCGGTCGAAGCCACAAGAAGGAGATCGTCAAGACCCGCATCGGGAAGCAGCCGCGAGACGGGGACGCCGCCCATGACTCCCAGTTGCGCCATGCGCTCGACCACCTGGGCGGCATAGCCTCCAACTTTAACGGTGAATTCGTTGAAAAACGCCGGGTTGAGAACTGCTGCGCCTTTTACTTCGGCGAGCCGGCTCGCTAGATCAACCGCATGGGCGTGATTGATGCGGGCAAGCCGCCTTAGTCCCGCATCGCCGAGCAAGGTCAAATGGATCGTAAAGGCCAGGCTCGCAAGCCCCGAATTTGTGCAGATATTCGAGGTTGCCTTGTCGCGCCTTATGTGCTGCTCGCGCGCAGACAGAGTCAGAACGAAACTGCGGCGGCCCAAGGCATCAACCGTTTCGCCGACCAGGCGGCCGGGCATTTGCCGCAGGTATTTTTGTTTTGCTGCGAAGAGCCCCACATACGGACCGCCGAAATTCAACCGGTTACCGATGGACTGGCCCTCGCCCGCGGAAATATCGGCTCCCATCGCGCCCGGCGGCTTGATGAGGCCAAGCGAGAGAGCCTCGGCAAAGACTGCCACGAGCAGCGCGCCTTTTTCCTGGCAGACCGCGGCAAGCGGGGAAAGGTCACGGAGATTGCCGAAGAAATCCGGGTTCTGGACGGCAACGCAAGCCGTGTCGTCATCGATGACGGCGGCAAGATCCTCGGCGGCCAAGGCATCGGGCGCAAGAATTGCGACGGCCTCGCCCGCCATCTCGGAATAGGTACGGACCGCCTCGGCGTAATGCGGATGGAGGCCGCCCGACAAAATCGCCTTCGAGCGTTTGGTGGTGCGCCGCGCCATCGCGACCGCCTCGACCGTCGAGGTCGATCCATCATACATCGACGCATTGGCCACATCCATCGCGGTAAGACTGGCCACCTGAGTCTGGAATTCGAAAACGGTTTGCAATGTGCCTTGCGCGATCTCGGGTTGATAAGGCGTGTAGCTTGTCAAAAATTCGGAGCGCTGAATCAGATGGTCCACGGTTGCGGGAATATGGTGTTTGTAGGCCCCTGCCCCCACAAAGAACGGCACCGATCCCGACGGAATATTTTTTGCGGCAAAGCCCGACATCAGGCGCTCGACCTCCATCTCACTCTTGTGCATAGGTAATTCGAGCTCGTGCTCGAGATGCTCGCTTCCCGGAATATCGGCGAACAGATCGCCGATCGAGCCAACGCCGATGCGCGCCAGCATTTCGGCGCGGTCTTCTTTATTCAAAGGCAGATATCGCATTTTGCTTTCCTCAAAATATGCCGGCGCGGCCGCACCTCAGGAGATTGATTTGACAAAGTCTATGTAGGTCTCCTCGCTCATGAGGCTGTCGAGTTCTCCGGCGTCGCTCAGCCTGATTTTGAAAAACCAGCCTTTGCCCGCGGGATCCTCATTGACGAGCGCCGGCGAGTCGGCGAGCGCGCCGTTTGCCTCGAGGACCTCGCCCGAAGCCGGAGAGTTGATTTCGGCTGCGGCTTTGACGCTTTCCACCGCTGCGGCCGGGGCGCCTTTTGCAACCGTGTCCCCTGCCTTGGGGAGCTCGACAAACACAACATCGCCCAATTGGGCTTGCGCATAATCGGTGATGCCGATGATTCCCGTCTTGCCATCGATGCGGATATATTCGTGGGTTTCGGTATAACGCGTATCCATTAGCTTCCCCTAAAGTAGCGGTGGGGCACAAAGGGCAGACGCGTGATGCTCGCCGCGAGTTCCTTGCCGCGCACTTCGATCTTGACCTGCGTGCCCGGCACGGCGAGGGCCGCGCCGACATAGCCCATGGCAACTGGCTGCCCGAGACTTGGCGCAAATCCGCCCGACGTCACGCGGCCGATTGCTTCGCCCGAGTGCGCAGCGATCACGGCCCCTTCGCGCGCTGGAATTTTACTCTCGATTCTAATTCCGACGCGCTTGCGCGAAGGGCCTTCGTCAATCGCCCGCCGCACTTGCGCATAACCCAAAAATCCGCCCTCCCTGCGCCGCCGCTTCGGGATGGTCCACAAGAGCCCCGCCTCGACCGGCCCCGTGGTTTCGTCGAT
>JAFMSB010000095.1 GCA_017353815.1 Methylocapsa sp.
CAAATTCTTTCTGTAGAACGTCGGGATAAGCTTTGTCGACCGGTAATCCAAATCCCGCAGTCAGGCCGTCGCCGAAGGCGATGATTTTCAAGGGTCCCTTTTGTGCCGCGGCGGAGGGCTGACGGCGTGAGGAGACGGAAACAGGCACAAGCGCTGCAAGCCCGAAGCGAAGGAACATGCGGCAGTTGCCGGCCTGGCCCAATTTCGGCCGCGGCATCTGGCCTCGCAGCTTTGTCCTGTTGGGAAGCAAAGAGGTCATAAATCGCGGACCCTGTCGTGGAGCTTCACGATGTTCATTTGAGCCTCGGTCAAGGCGCAGCGCGCGTTCACGTGCTGAAAGGAATCTCGCTTGGGATCGCGCAGGGAGAAACGGCGGGCCTCACCGGGCCGTCGGGCTCTGGCAAATCGACCCTCTTGATGGTGATTGCCGGCCTTGAAAGGCCTGGCTCGGGCATGGTCAAGGTTGATGGAATCAACCTTGGCAAGCTTGACGAAGATGCGCTTGCACGCTTTCGTGGTGCCCGAGTTGGCATTGTGTTCCAGTCTTTTCATCTCATTCCCACCATGACCGCCCTTGAGAATGTCGCAATCCCGCTCGAACTCTCGGGCGCGCGCGCGCCTTTTGAGCGGGCCCGCCTTGAACTTGCTGCGGTTGGCCTCAAAGATAGGCTTTCGCATTATCCCGCGCAATTGTCGGGCGGCGAGCAGCAGCGCGTTGCGATCGCACGGGCGGTCGCCACAAACCCTTCCATTCTCATTGCCGACGAGCCGACCGGCAATCTGGACGAGGCAACCGGGGCGGCAATCATCGATCTCATCTTTGCATTGAAACGCGAGCGCAAGACGACTTTAATCATTGTCACCCATGATCCTGCACTTGCGGAGAGATGCGATCGAACAATCCGGATACACTCCGGCCGCATCGGAGAGAGAGAGGCGGCATCGCCGGCTCGATGAAAATTTGCAATTTGAGCCCGGCGATCCTAAGTCTATCGTGCCCGTCCAGCCAATCCTTTGCTCCCTTTGGATGCCTGTGCTTATTTCCCGTCTGTATTCCCTCATTGGCGGCGCGCTGACCGGTCCTCGCGAGCGCGCTTCACTTGCTCCTCGATGGCCGGATCGCTGGAATCGACGGGATCGTTAGCGGGCGTCGGCGCGGCTCGTGCCGGGCCGTCTTGGGGATGCTGTTGACGGAGCTCGGAGTTGGCCCAGTTTTGGTCCGGGCGCAGAGGCCCCATCTGGCGCTTGGGCGGACTCGTCCGGCGCAATGAGGTTTGGTTTATCGCTCTTGCCGCGAGCGTTGGGGCGATTGCCGGCCTTTGCGTGGCCGCCCTTCTTCACATAACGAATCTGTTGCACCTGCTCTTCTTTGGGCGGGCAAAATTGAGCGCACTCGCCGCGCTCTCCTCGCCCTTTCTTGCGCTTATACCGCTTGCGGGCGGGCTTGTTCTCGGGATTTCCGGCATCTTTGTGCGCAGATGGTTTCCAAAGCGCCCCGTCGACCCGATCGAAGCGAACGCGCTGCATGGTGGCCGGATGTCGGTAAGGGAGAGCATGCTCATCGCTGTGCAGACGGTGATTTCGAGCGGCTTCGGGGCATCGGTCGGGCTGGAAGCGGCCTATACGCAGATGGGCTCTGGCCTTGCCTCGTGGCTCGGGATTTTGCTGCATCTGAGGCGCAGCGACATGCGCATGCTTGTTGCGTGCGGTTCGGCTGGCGCGATCAGCGGCGCATTTGGCGCGCCCATGACCGGAGCCTTTTATGCTTTCGAGCTGATCCTCGGGACCTATACGCCCTTTGGCCTCGCGCCGGTCGGCGCGGCGGCGGTGAGCGGCTACTTCGTCGCCAAAGCCCTTGGCGCGGGTGGCGGCTTCATGAACCAAATACCGATTTCTGCAGCGCTGTTACCCGCCGATTTTGCGCTTCTCCTATTGCTCGGAATAATTTGCGCGCTCTTTGGCGTGCTGATGATGAGCGCCGTCACAAGCTTGGAGCAGCTTTGCGCGCGCATCCCCCTGCCCCGCGCAATGATCCCTGCCACTGGCGGGCTCGTCACGGGACTTTTGGCGCTAATCACCCCCCAGGTTCTCTCCTCGGGCCACGGGGCGCTGTTCGAGCTTTTTAGCCGCGCCCCTGGGCCATCGGATGTCGTCCTCATCACGCTGATTTTAAAGGCGTTTGCCTCGGTTGTTTCGCTAGGCACAGGCTTTCGCGGCGGGCTCTTTTTTGCATCGCTTTTTCTCGGCGGCATGACGGGCGAGGTTTTCTTTTTCGCGGTCGATTACGTCGATGCGAGGCTCGCTCCCGATCTCTATGTCTGCGCCTTGACCGGCATGGCCGCGCTCGCTGTCGCGATCATTGGCGCGCCGCTTGCGATGAGCTTTCTTGCACTGGAGACCACCGGGAATTTCCCGCTCGCCTTGGTGATGCTGGCCGTTGCGAGCATCGTCTCGGTGATCGTGCGGCGCATTTTCGGCTATTCTTTTGCCACCTGGCGGCTGCATGTCCGCGGCGAGTCGATCCGCAGCGCGCAGGATGTCGGATGGATGCGCGAGCTCACCGTCGGGCGCCTGATGCGCACGGATATGCCCAAAGCATGGCAAGGCATGAGTTTGTCTGAGTTCGTCGAGGCCTTTCCCGCGCAATCCTCGAACCAATGGGTTGCCGTAACCGGCAAAGAAGACCACTACGCGGGGATAGTTTTTGTTCCGGACGCCCATCTTGCGGCGGTGGAAAACGGGGCAGAGACAGCCTTGCTTGGCCAGCTTGCGAAATTCCCGGATCAGTTCTTGCTCCCCAGCATGGATATCGAAGCCGCGGTGCAAACCTTCGAACAAACCGAAGCCGAGGCGCTCGCGGCTGTCGATAACGAAAAGGACCGGCGCGTCATCGGACTTCTAACCGAGGCACATGTCTTGCGCCGCTACACCGACGAGCTCGCCAAGGCGCACAGCGATCTTTTGGGCGAAAACTGGTTCGACCGGCGCCGGTAAAATCAGAAGTTCGCCTGGCAGTTGCTTTTGCACGCGAGGGATTGCTGCCGGGATGGCCACGGCTTGCGCCTCCCGCGGCAATTTCGATCTCGCCGGGTCGCGCGCAGGGCGCGGATTCGACACGCTCTCGCGGCTGCCGCCCCGGATTACCCGCAGCAGGTCAAGCGTTAGTGTTTCTTTTGTGAAAGGCCGTTGGCGCCTAGGCGCCATGGCATTTTACCCTGTTCGACCATATCCTCCAATAATTGCCGGTCTCTCAGCGTGTCCATGGAGCGAAAGAAGCCATTATGCTTATAAGCCATAAGCAGGTTCGCTTCAGCCAAACGCTGGAACGGCTCGATAACAAGCTCCTCACCCTCCTGCATATATTCAAAAATCTTTGGCCGGAGCAGAAAAAAGCCGCCATTCACCCATACGTCGGCGAGATCCCATGGCCGCATGCCGCGCACACCCCCTTCCTTATCCATGTCGACGACGTGGTACGTCAGCGGCGGGCGGGTAGCCAAGAAGCAGGCCAACTTGCCGCTCTTTTTGAACTTATCCAGCATATCATTGAGATCGACATTGCTCAGGCCATCGCTGTAATTGGCGAGGAAAATCGTCTCGTCCTTCACGTGATCGCGCACAGCCCACAGCCGCTCGCCAATGTTGCGCCACATTCCCGTATCGATCAGCGAGACCCGCCAATCGTCTTCTGGCTCGCCAAGCAATTCCACCTTGGAGCCGCGTGCCGAAACGATGCAGTCGGCAAAAGCATGGGGCCGGTAATTGAGGAAGAACTCCTTGATGACATTGGCCTTGTAGCCAAGGCAAAGGATGAAATCCCGATGACCAAAATAGCTGTAGTACTGCATCACATGCCAAAGCATTGGCTGGTGGCCAACTGGGACCATCGGCTTTGGAATGGCTTCGGAATATTCGCGGATGCGAGTGCCAAGGCCGCCACAAAACAGCACCACCTTCATGACCGCGGCTCCCTGGGATCAATGACCGCGGCCTCGGGAATCGGAACGATGAATTTGCCACCCCATTCGCCGATATGCCGCATCTGTTTTACGATTTCATGCTGCAAGTTCCACGGCAGAATAAAGATGAAATCGGGTTTCGCCTTATCAATGGCCGTGACGTCGTGAATCGGGATGTGCATGCCGGGCGTGAACCGGCCGTGCTTGTACGGATTGCGGTCGACTGTGAAATCCAGGAAATCCGGTCCGATGCCGCAATAATTGAGGAGCGTGTTGCCTTTGCCCGGCGCGCCATAACCGCAGATAGTTTTGCCCTCGTCCTTGATCTTTATCAAGAACGCCAGCAGTTTGCGCTTGGTGCGGGAAACCCGCTCGCCGAAGGACGCATAGGAAGCAATGTCGAGGAAACCAAGTTCGCGCTCGCGCGCGAGCATATCATGCACCGCTTTCGCGGTTTTATGCTGCGACGCCTGATGCGCGAGGTAGACGCGGATCGAGCCGCCGTGCGTGGCAAGCTCCTCGACGTCGATCAGTTTCAAACCGTGCCGGGCCGCCAGTTTGTCGATGGTCACGAGCGAAAAATAGGAAAAATGCTCATGGTAAATAGTGTCGAACTGATTGCCTTCGATGAGGCGCTGCAAATGCGGGAATTCGAGCGTGACGGCGCCCTCGGGCTTCAAAAGAATTCGTATCCCGCTCACGAAATCGTTGAGATCGGGCACTTGGGCTAGGACATTGTTGCCGAGAATGAGGTCGGCCTGGCGGCCCTCCGCCACGAGCCTCTTCGCCAACCCGACGCCGAAGAACTCGACGCGCGTGGGGATTCCTTTCCCGATTGCGGCCTTTGCCACATTGGCGGCGGGCTCGATACCAAGCACCGGAATGCCAAGCGGCAGAAAATGCTGCAGTAAATATCCATCATTGCTCGCCAGCTCGATGGCGAGATTGCCTGGCCCCAGGCCAAGCCGGTCCTTGATCATCTCGCAATAGGCCCTGGCGTGGGCTACCCAGGATGTTGAATAGGAAGAAAAATAGGCGTATTCAGTGAAAATGTGCTCGGGGCTGACATATTCTCTGAGCTGGACAAGGAAACAGTTTCCGCAAACAAGCACGTGCAAGGGAAAAAACGGCTCCATCGCATCCAATTGGCCGGGTGCGAGGAAGCTTTCGCAAAGGGGGGACATTCCGAGGTTAACAAAAGTATGCTCCAGCCTCTCGCCGCAGAGGCGGCAGCTTTGCGCCTTCTCGCTTTGTGAGTCCTGCATTTTGGCGGGGGCCGCGGCTGGCGCGTTCATGGGGGATCTCCGTGAATGATTAGGGGCATGTGCAATTTAGGCGCAGTGCAATCAATAATGAGACTCAATCGGATTTTTTCAATCGGATCCGGGCAGGCATTCGGCATGCTTGCGTATCCGGCATTTTAGCACAGGGATATGCTTGGGCGCAAAAATCGATTGTTAGCGGTAATTAAAGGGTGGCTCTGCGATCAAATCTTTCTTCTAACTTTCTAACTTTGGGAATTGCCTCCAATCCCCCAAAAGGGAGCAGATTTTATGCGCTTTCTTGAAACAGAATTGCCCGGCGCGCGGCTGATCTATCTCGAGCCTATGTGCGACAATCGGGGTTTTTTTTCAAGGACGTTTTGCGTGCAAGAGTTTGCCGCGCAGGCACTTGAAACAAAATTTGTCCAGCACAGCCTTTCTTTCTCCGCCGTGCGGGGAACTTTGCGCGGCATGCATTTCCAAACGCCGCCCCACGGCGAGGTAAAACTCGTCGAGTGCTCAAAGGGAGCGATCTTCGATGTTATCGTCGACATCCGGCCGCAATCGCCCGCGTTCCGGCGGTGGCAGGGGTTCGAACTTACCGCCGCAAATCGCCGCCAGCTTTATATTCCGTCCGGCTTCGCTCATGGCTTCCAAACCCTCACTGCCGACGCCGAGGTGCGCTACCTCATCTCGGCCTTTTATGAGCCTTCCGCGGCCCGTGGCTTTCGGTACGACGATCCGGCATTTGCCATTTCTTGGCCTTTGCCGGTCACCGTCATTTCCGGCAAGGACCGAATATGGCCGGACTTTGGAGATGGACCCATGATCAGGGCCGGGTCTCCTGCCGCGATCGGTTGAGGCCCCCATTCCTTTAATCGCCCCCGTCACTATCGTAAGCAACGCCTCCCGCTGGCAGCGGATTTAGGAGCCAGGAGATCCTTGCGAAACCGGGAAACAAATTATAGGAGTTATGGCATGCGGTTCCGCGAAGGGCATATGGCCAGGGTCTAGTGCCGTACGGCCACACACATGATAAGCGTTTTATGCAATTAATTAATTGATCGGAGGATATATGAATAATACGATTTACTATGATGCCGATATTCTCGACAGTTTACGCCGTGAACGGCTGTTCGAGGGTCAGCTATTTGTCTACGCACCCCGCCCGAGCGTCCTCGCCCTCGTAAATTTTGCGCGATCGATGATCGAACGGGCGTTTGGAGGACGTGACCCGCGGACCGCACAAAACCACATGGAGGTCGAGCAATATGCTGCTCTCCTCGGCGATTTGAAGCCAGCGTTTATCCATCACCCTGAATCAAAGCGTCTTCTGAAAGACATTCTTGCCGATCTAAACTGCGATCTCGAAAAGACCTATTTCGACGTGCCGAGA
>JAFMSB010000096.1 GCA_017353815.1 Methylocapsa sp.
CGCGCAACCCAAAGAACCGGTGTCCCGTACCGGTGATCTCTCCCGCTGGCGTGCCGATGGCACGCTCGAGTTTCTTGGCAGGGCCGACCGGCAGATCAAAATGCGCGGCTTCCGCATCGAGCCAATGGAAATCGAAGCCGCATTACAATCCTGCGATGGCGTGGCCCAGGCTGTCGTCATCCCGCGCGAGATTGCAGGAGAGATGCGGCTCGTTGCTTACTTGGTTCCTTGCCCGGGCAAGAACTTGCCTGCATCCGCAGGGCTGCGGACCGCTCTTGCCGCACGGCTGCCTGATTACATGATCCCGTCACTTTTTGTCACGCTCGGCGCATTGCCCCTTACTGTCACTGGCAAGATTGACCGCCAAGCATTACCCGCCCCAGACAAGACGATCGAACCGGCTACCTTCCAGCCGCCCCGCAATAAAATCGAAGCAACGCTCTCCCGCATCTTTAGCGCCCTCACAGGCACTACACACGTTGGTCTTGACGACAATTTCTTCGAAATTGGAGGTTCCTCCTTGGGAGCCATCACGCTCGTCACTCGCATCAACAAGACCTTTGATGGTCATCTCACCGTCCGTGCAATCTTCGAGCAGCCGACAATACGCCAACTTGCAGCTCCTTTGTCCCAAGAAAAACGTAATCTTCGGCTGACTGAAAACCCACTTTTGATCACGGTAATAGCACGCTACCGGTGGTTTTTTTGCTTCCTGGCGTTTATGGTGACGATCCAAGACTTGTGCAATTCAGGATCTCGCTCGCAGGATACGTTAATTTTGTCTTGATAGACTATCCCGATTGGCATGAGATGCTGGCTCAAAATTTAGACTTCGATGCGATGATAGATGCTTGCATTGGACAAATAACAGACGCGTGCCAACAAAGCCCCCTGCTTCTTGCAGGCTATTCGTTCGGTTGCTGCCTCGCTTATGAAGCGGCGCGGCGTCTCATTCGATCTAGTTACCGGGTGCATTTTCTAGGATTAATTGACCCGCCGCCTCCATCCTTTGCGCCACAATGGGGGCTGACCTCACCCAGGAATAAGCTTACGACCTCATGGTGGAACAAGGTTATACTTTACATTGAGAAAATGCGATCCGGCCGATCAGCTCGAGTGGTTTTTGCTGAGATTCGTGAAAAGTTGGCTAACAGATTCCTGGAGTGGTCTGTTTGCCGGTGGCCAGCTCCGGTGACTCGCGTATTCTTCTCGTCAATCGTGCCCCTCATGGCACCAGAGCTTGCCCTTTCGTTCAAAATGAGGCTTTCCCGCGCTTTAAGGATTAAGTGCCTCTCTCAATGGTCGCCAGCCGCGCTTCAGGTTCCCACGAGTCTTTTTCGATCGGATGATCTTCAAACAAATTCTGAAAACTCCCGCGGCTGGGCCGAGCTCTGTAGATTGCTGACGGTGGTCCCGATTGGGGGAGATCACCAGACAATCTTAAAGCACGGGCAGCTTGATCTCTTGTCTGACTGCTTTCGAAAAGCAATTAATGCAATCGTAAACGCTGGCGCTCGCACGCGTGAGGATAGTTTCCACCGACTGAGAAATCAGAATTTCCAGCAGATGGAGTCTTGATGCTGAGCCCGGAAGTGACCGTGCCGCAACGGCTTGGCCAATGTTCGGCCGGGTCACGCAATGCTTCAATGCAGCTTCAAGATCGAAAAAGTCTACGGATGTAGTACTAGGAGGTCCAATGGTTTCGGAAGAAGCGGACGGAGAAGTGTACACCGTAATCGCGAATCACGAAGAACAATATTCAATATGGCCTGTTTGGAAGGCAATTCCAGCAGGTTGGCAGTCCGCTGGAAAGATGGGTCTCAAGGAGGAATGTCTCGCCTACGTCAACGAAGTCTGGACCGACATGCGGCCTCTGAGTTTGCGCAGTGAAATGGGAAATGAGAGCGCGATCTCAAGGGGAACGAGAGCGGCAATTTAGCCCCGCCCGCGAGCGATCGCCGCCGTAACTGCTGCATTCGTCGCCTTGTCACTTCCGCCAACATGTCCATTGCGGCGAGCGCCGCACGCTAACTTCTTTCGATTATGTGCCGCGGGCGAAAATCAGCCAAAGCGCGCAAGGGCGGCCGGGCAGGTTTTGTATCAATATGCGCTTAAGGATGCTGCAGCAGAAGGGGCAACGGGTTCAAGAGGCGGCAGGCCAGGCTGCTGCGCGGCCCGCCCGCCGTTTTTATTGCGTGCCGATATTGGTCGGGATGCCGCCCTTAACCTCGGCGGTGAAGTTGCCCTTGATGTGGTTATCGCCGAAGCTTGTGGCAGCACTTCCGGTCCCTAGAAGAATGCCCGTGCCATTTCTTGTGATTGTCGAATTGGCAAGTGTGAGATTGCCCGCGTTACTGAATATCCCCATTGTATTTTTTGTAATGGTCGAACGTACAAAGACGAAGGAGGCTAAACCTGATGAAAAGCCGGTGCCGTTGTTGCTGGCGACGGTGTCGGCAATGATAAGACTCAATTCAGTTGCGCCCTCAACGCCCGTTTGATTCCCAAACAATAGGACGTGATTAAGGGTCGCCGCCACATCGGTGGCTAGGATTATAGCAGTCCCGTTGTCCGTGACGATGGTATCCGCGATGAGGGAAGGTGCTGTTTGAGCCAGGGAGATCCCGGTTGCGTACCCTTGGACTGTGCAATGGGTGACCTTCAAAGTGCCACGTTGGGCGTCGATCCCGGTCCCGCCGGAACCAGTCACATTCTTAATGGCAAGGTGATCGAGGAAGATATCAGGGTCAAGGGGCCCGGCGACGGTTACCGCGTTGCCGCCGTTGGTATCAATACCCGCCCGGGGACTCCCGTGATGGTGATCGGATAGTGCAGGGTCACGGGAGAATAATCGGCGGGATCGAGCGCCTTGACCTCGCCTCCAGATGGAATTTGGTTGATCGCGCGTTGGAACGTCCGGCAGGGCTTTGCGGGCGAAGAGCAATCGTTCAAATCCGTGCCCTTGCCGGAAACATAGGTCACGGAATGCGCCTCGGCCGGTACGGCGAGGCCAATCGCAGCGAGAATAAGGCCAGCCGCAAGGCATAAGGGTTCGCTTAGCTTAAGCATGGTAAAATCTCTTATGTGAAGCTTACCCTTTGCTGCAGCGCACTAATGCCTAACCACTCTTATGACGCGCAGTGACACGGATAGAAGAAGCCCCCGCGGTGGTTCGGGCCGGTTGCAGCTGAGCCAGGCCGTGTTTGGGCTATCGGCTAGGCTAGAGCAAGGAATTGTGTGGGTCAAGTTAGGCGAATTGGGTGGAGACCGCTGAAGCTCAGCCGAGCTGTTTGAGCGCCGTCACGCTTCCGTGGCAAAATGGCCAAAAAAGCCCGGCTCAAGATTTCACTGAACCTCTCAGATCGGCGAGCCCCTTGGCCGGGTGTTGGGACTCCCCCCAGGAACCAGTATCGCCGCGAGGATTTGGCCCGATTTTTTATCGCTCAGCCGATTCCTGCCAAGCGATAAAAATCGTGCTAAATCAATAAGCTGAACAGATTTCTAGCCGCAAAAGTCTGTCAGCCTTTGCGGAATTCGCTGTGGGCTCCATTACACCGGGGTTCACCGGCCTCGCGCTGTCTCGTTTTGAGCGGCATGGCGTTAGTAAATGCGGGTTTAATCAAATTTAGCTTGTCTATCCAGCGCCGTGCCGGCGTTTCAATAAAGAAAAACGAAAAATAACTCACTATAAATATGTTAACGTAACACGCACCGGCAATAATAGGGGCCGAAAACGAATGAGTATAGAGGAAAACATCGCCAATGCTATACATCCAAATAAGAATAAACACCAGGTGCCACATATAAATTGAATAGGTGAGCTGGCCCAGGGGCGCGAGACGCCGCACCAGGGCCGGCGGACTCCCCTGCAGATCCGCCGCAACCGCCGCCATAGCGACGGTATAGACGATCAGCAAGATGAGGAGCTGCGAGACGCCCCCCATCATCGCGGCGATCAAGCCGGATATAGCGGCCGCCAGAAGGAAACCGGGCCCTGGAATCCGGGCGGCTATTTGTCGGTTGTAATAAAGTGCCGCTCCAAAGACGAAGGAGGGAATTGCCCGCAGGGCAGGCGAAAGGTCAATCCAGGAACTGCCAAGAAATCTCCATTCATGCTGAGAAACGGCGGCGGCCATCATCGCGAGCAGGGCCGCGAAGCCGATACCGGAGAGAAGCCGGGCGCTCCAGGAGCCAATGATGGCAACAAGAGGGAAAGCGATATACATCGCCATCTCTGCGCTCAGGGACCAGGTGACGCCATTGAAAGGCTGTTCGCAGGGCAAAATGGAGTGAACAAGAAACGCGGTCTCGGCTATGCACTGCGGCTCGAACGACGGCGTGACAGCCGAATAATGGAGCACCGCAAACACTGACCACATCGCGATGGAGGCAAGGAGCGTCACCCAATGCAGCGGCACAAGCCGGCCCACCCGGCGCTGGAGGAAAATGATATAGTCGGCGGCGGTATTCACCCGGTCATGATAGATATATGCGATGATGAAGCCGGAAATGACAAAGAACAAATCGACAAACAGCGCCAGCCCGGCCGTTTGTTCCCTGACAAGAAAGGGGCTTTTGGCATGGACGAAAAACTCATGCGAATGGTGAATAACAATGCCTGCCGAGGCAATAAAGCGCATGAGATCGAGATGAAGCAATTCGTCTGAGGCTGGCTGCAGCCGGGGTAATTTCGCAAAAAGGCCCATGTTTGCCCTCTTGCCTGCAGGCGGCGGCCCTGCAGAAGCTTGGGTGATTTGAAGCCGCGAGATTTGGCGAAGCGCGCAGACCCCCTGCAATCACAACATCCGCTGGCCCTAATCCTGCTTGGTCCGCTTTTGACCCGCTGGGCGGCAGGCGGCGGCCCTTCCGCTCCGCCATTTCCCGTGTGGATCGAAACCCTCATTTTAGCAGAACGCGGCCCGCGCGAGCCCGCCGCTTTGGTTGCCCAAGCGCCCTGCTACCCGCAGGCAGCAAGTTTTTCGGGCCTACTGGCCGCGTTAGTTCCGGTTTTTACGCACGCGGCGCGGCCTCTGCCCGCCTACTTTTTCTCGCTGCATGCCTTCTTACACATCTTGTAGTCGTAGTCGCAGAGTTCTTCTGAACTCTCGTTGTGAATACATTGTTTTTGGTCGTTACTGCACTTGTCCTCGCAGCTAGCGATATCTTCCTGCGCATGGGCGCGGGTAGTCCAACTGAAACCCGCGAACGCGAAGATAACTCCTGCGGCTGTTGCAAAAAGCAGACGCGTAACCCGAAGACGCGACTCGCCGACCTGATTGCGGCTTGCTGACGTGGAATAAATCATGGCGTAACCTCCCCTTGTGGCTGCAAAATTAGAAATCCGGCGTCTCGCTGCAGGCCAAATTTCGCGGCCAAGTTTGCCGCTTTGAAGGAGCTTTGGCAAGCCACAAGAGGGATGGCGGCAGATGAGATCCCTCTGGTTATTGGGTCCCTGTCCTATTTTCCTCTTTTGCCCGTATAGCGGCGAGCATGTAGTTCACGTCCGTATCGTGCGATAGGCGCCATTTTCTGGCCACTATGTCGTAAACGACACCCGTCTTGCCGGTTACATGCAGGCCGGCCGCGCGCAACCCCGCGGCAAGCCGCTGCGGCGTGACGAAATGATTCCAGTCGTGTGTCCCTTGCGGGACCCAATGCAGCACATATTCCGCGCACAGGATCGCGAGAGCAAAGCTCTTCAAGGTCCGGTTGAGAGTCGCGGCAACCAGCATCCCGCCTGGGCGAACCATCTTTGCAGCTTGCTGAAGGAATCCCGGCAGGTGCCGCACGTGCTCGATGACCTCCATAGCCAAAACGGCGTCAAAAGTAGACCCCCCGTCCGCAAGAGCTTTGGCGGTCATGCAGCGATAGTCTATCACCAAGTTTGCCCTCGCGGCATGACCCTTGGCAATCTCGATGTTACGGACGGACGGGTCGATGGAAGTCAGCAATGCGCCAAGCCGTGCCAGCGGTTCCGAAAGAATTCCGGCGCCGCAGCCAATATCGAGGATCGAAAGTCCCTGCAGTGGCAAGGCTGCGCGCCAGTCGCGGGCCCTCCCGTCGAGGGGAATATGCCTTGCCAAAAGCTCGCGCAGGTAAGCCACACGGACGGGGTTCAATTTGTGCAGCGCTCGCATGGGTCCTTCCGGATCCCACCACTGCGCTCCGAGCCGGCCGAACCGGTCGACTTCCGCCTTGTGAACCGAGCTATCGTGGCCCAGGGTATCTTGCCCTGCCATGGTTAAATTCCGTTGACTTGGCACGCAAGCATTTGCATTTATTTCCGGCTGGCGCCGTTCTGGCACGCTGCTTTTCTTGAGATAACCTTGGCACCCGCGGGAGGCGGCTTTCGCCCGATGGCCCGTCTTGTGATGAAATTTGGCGGCACATCGGTCGCAAACATAGAGCGCATCCGCAATGTTGCAAGTCATGTTGCCCGGGAATGGAAGCAAGGCCATGAGATAGCGGTTGTGGTTTCCGCGATGGCTGGCAAGACGAGCGAGCTCGTGGCCTGGTGCGAGGAAGCGTCGCAACTCTGTGACCGGCGCGAATATGATGCCGTCGTGGCCTCGGGCGAGCAGGTAACTGCGGGTCTCTTAGCGAT
>JAFMSB010000408.1 GCA_017353815.1 Methylocapsa sp.
CTTGAGGCCGCCCACGAGATCAACGTGACGCCGTTCATCGACGTCATGCTTGTTCTTTTGATTATTTTCATGGTAGCCGCGCCGCTCTCCACCGTTGATGTTGATGTCGATCTTCCGGCATCCACTGCGAAACCTTCGCCGCGGCCAAGCACGCCAATTTTTTTGACCGTGAAGGCCGATCTCTCTTTGGCTCTTGGCGAAACCCCCGTCGCCAGCAGTGCTCTGGCAGATGCGCTCGCTGCGCAAACGGCAGGCGACAAGCAAGAGCGCATCTTCGTTCGCGCCGACCGGACCGTGCCCTATGGCGAGGTAATGGAGGTCATGAACCTTCTTCGCGCGGCGGGTTATTTGAAGATCGGCCTCGTTGGACTTGAAGCGGGTCCCGCCCCTGCTACCGGCAAATCCGGGCGAGATGCAGGAGCGCCCGCCGCCACCGTGCCATGACGGGCGCCGCCGCACCGGCCCTGCTGGAGGCTGACGGCCCGCAGGCCAGACGGTGGCTCATCTGCGCGGCAGTAATAGTCGCCACTCATGCCGGATTGATCTTGTGGCTCGCTTGGCACCGCGACATAAGTGCGGCCGGTGGTCCGCCGGCCGCGATCTTGATCGATCTCCCGCCAATGGAAGCTGCGCCCGCCCCCGAATCGCCGCGAACGCCAAGCGAGGAGTCGAAAGCGAGCGAGGCCAATCCTGCGCCGCAAGTTGAGAGCCCGCGGCCGCTGGTGGTGCCCGAACTGCCGCAAGCGGAAAAACCGCCAGCGGTCCTCGTTCCGCCGCCCAAGCCCAAACCAAAGCCTGCGAAAAAGGAAGCCCCCCGGCCCACAGCCAAGCCAGTTCAAAAGGCGGTTCCGAAGATGCCAGCCGCAAAGACCGGCGCCGCGAAAACTTCGCAGGCGCCGCGCGGCCAGGCACCGGCAGCATTGCAGCGCGGCGAAGCTGGCTCTGCTGCATCCGCTGCCAGCTGGCGCTCGCAGGTCTATGCGCATCTCTTGAGCCATAAACCGGCCGGCGGCGGAGGCTCGGGAGTTGTCACCGTAGCCTTCAACCTTTCCCGGAGTGGCGCCCTTTTGGGCGTGCGTCTCGTAGCGACTTCCGGCTCGCAGGAGCTTGACCGGCGCGCCCTCGAAATGGTGAGGGGAGCAAATCCATTCCCGGCCGCTCCATCCGGCGTGGCTGGAGGAGCGTTTACCGTCCCGGTCCGGTTCACTAGCCGCTGAGGAGGGGATTTGTCGCATTTTCGAATACTGCGGCTCCGTCAGCTGTGTTTTGACCCGATGCCGCGCGCGTGCTAGGCAAAGGAGCTTTTTTTGCAATAATTCTGCGCTTAATGGCCCATCCACCCGATGGTGATGCCAATGACTTCAAAGCTCGATCGGCTCAAGACTATGACAACGGTGGTTGCCGACACCGGAGATATGGATGCGATCCGCCGTTTTGGCGTGTCCGACGCAACGACCAATCCGTCACTCATTCTCAAGGCGGCGCGCATGCCGAATTATGCGCGTCTTTTGGACGAGACGGTTCTCTGGGGTCTCTCCCACCGTCATTCAACGAGCGAAATCGCCGATCATCTCATCTTAAAGTTTGGTCTCGAATTATCGAAAATCGTGCCTGGCCGAATTTCGACGGAGGTCGACGCCGATCTATCGTTCGATATTGAAGGCACCATCGCGAAGGCCCGCAAGATTATCGCGGGCTACAAAAAACTCGGGGTGAACCGCAATCGCATCCTCATCAAAATCGCTTCGACCTGGGAGGGTATAAGGGCGGCCGAAATTCTGCAGTCCGAAGGCATCGACTGCAATATGACGTTGCTGTTCTCGCTGACCCAGGCCGCGGCTTGCGCCGATGCGGGCGTCTTCCTTATCTCGCCTTTTGTTGGCCGTATCCTTGATTGGCACGTAAAAAACGAAGGCAAAACCTACACTGCCGAGACCGACCCTGGCGTCGCTGCCGTGCGTCAGATTTACAACTATTATAAGGCCCATAAAGTCGAAACGGATGTGATGGGCGCGTCCTTCCGCAACAAGGGCGAGATTGAGGCGCTTGCTGGTTGCGACCGGCTAACGATCTCGCCGCAATTGCTCGAGGAGCTATCGCAGGACATGGGCGAGCTGC
>JAFMSB010000409.1 GCA_017353815.1 Methylocapsa sp.
TTTAAGCAAGAGTTCACTAAGGCACTTTCCGGTACCGCACTTTGAATTTTCTCGCCTTGACCCCTACGGGGACAAACGCTACGGCTTGGCCGAATGCACCGTGACGGTCAAAATGCGCTACTGCGGTCAATAGGTGGATCGAGAAGGCTGCGCAGAATGAACGCGACTTTGGCTGTGGTGGGCCCGTTGGCGGGCGCTTTCTTTTTCGGCTCAGCCGCCCGGGTTGCAAAATCCAGAACGGTTTGGCGGTTTCTGCAGTTCTTCGGCTCGGCCTGCCTAATTGTGGTTGTGCTAACGCATATCGCGGAAACGGCCGGCCTATTGACCAGCATGGGATGGGGTCTGCCAAACAGTGCCGGACACTACCTGGATTTCATTAGCGCCATCCTTGGATTAACACTATTTCCCTTGGGGATATTTGCCGAGGCGGTCGCACGGCGCAAAAATCTGAGCTGATACGCTTCCAGGAATTCAGATCGCCTGGCGTCTCTCGCGCCATTGCCAATTTTTAATCCGTATCCCTGCAAAAGATTCGCGTGCCGCAAAGGAGCAACATCGATCGCCAGTCCCTCCCCTTTTGCACCCAAATCCTATCCTGATCTGCCGGAAATTGCCGGCGTGCGCTTTGCTGCCGGAGAAGCCGCGTTTCGCTACCATGGCCGCACCGATTTGATGCTTGCCCTCTTTGACAAGGGCACGCAAGTAGCGGGGCTCTTCACCAAATCGAAATGCCCGTCGGCGCCTGTCGAGTGGTGCAAAGCGAGGCTCAAGCGCGGCAAAGCGCGTGCGCTCGTCGTCAACTCCGGTAATGCGAACGCATTCACGGGCAGAAATGGCGCCGAGGCGGCCAAACATGCCGCCCGGCTTGCAGCGCAAGCGAGCGGCGCTCCGGCAAACGAGATCTTCCTTGCCTCGACCGGAGTCATTGGCGAGCCGCTCGATGCTTCGAAGTTCGAGGGCGTCCTGGACAAACTCGCGGCGCAAGCATCTCCCGGCGGCCTCTTTGCTGCGGCCAAGGCGATCATGACAACCGATACCTATCCAAAAGCCGCGGCCGCAACCGCGGGGCTCGGAGGCGTGGAGGTCGCGCTGGCCGGGATCGCCAAAGGGGCCGGCATGATCGCACCCGACATGGCCACCATGCTTGCTTTTGTCTTCACCGACGCGCCGGTTGCCGCTCCCGCGCTGCAATCCTTGCTCTCGAAGAGCGTCACCGCATCCTTCAACGCGATCACCGTCGATGGCGACACTTCGACTTCCGATACATTGTTGCTGTTTGCAACCGGCGCCGCTGCCAAGCGCGGCGCGCCGGAAATTTTGACTGCGAAAGACCGCCGCCTTTCGTCCTTCCGCCAAGCGCTCGACGGCTTGCTCCTCGATCTTGCCCATCAGGTTGTCAAAGACGGCGAGGGCGCGCGAAAATTCGTCGAGGTGCACGTGACGAGCGCAGTCTCGCCTTCATCGGCGAAGAAAATAGCTTTTTCGATTGCCAATTCGCCGCTCGTCAAAACGGCGATTGCGGGCGAAGATGCCAACTGGGGCCGCGTTGTCATGGCGGTTGGCAAAGCGGGGGAGCCTGCCGAGCGCGACAGGCTTTCGATCTGGTTCAATGGCGTGCGGGTTGCGCATAAGGGAACGCGCGATCCTGCATATGATGAGGGGCAGGTATCGCAACTCATGCGGGCGGAGGAAATAGCAGTCCGGGCAGATTTGGGCCTCGGCAAAGGCGAGGCCAAAGTCTGGACATGTGATCTCACCAAGGATTATGTCGCGATCAATGGCGATTACCGCTCGTGAAACTCCTGCTCGTTGCCGCCGCCGCTCTCATCGATCAGGACTTCCGGGTGCTGATCGCGCAGCGGCCGCAAACGAAAGCGATGCCGGGGCTTTGGGAATTCCCGGGCGGCAAGATTGAGTGGGACGAGCGGCCTGAGCAGGCCTTGATCCGGGAACTTCGCGAGGAGCTCGGAATTGAGACCGAGGAGGCCTGCCTCGCGCCGCTTAGTTTCGCAAGCCACGCCTACCCCGGATTCCATCTCTTGATGCCGCTTTACGTCTGCCGCCGGTGGAAGGGTTATGCCACGGCGCGGGAGCATCAGGCTTTAAAATG
>JAFMSB010000097.1:0-4539 GCA_017353815.1 Methylocapsa sp.
CCCTAACACCGCCTCTTTGCAGCTGAACCGCAGTGCCGCCGGCAGCGGCGCCCGCCGCTGCGCCCACGGCTGCGGAGCGCGCTGCGGCATGGCCTCTCCTTTCGGCGGTTGCCGCGCGCTGACGAGCCGGAGCAGCGCCAGGACGGACGGCGGCATGGCGCCGTGCCTCGGCCGCTGCCGCACGATGACGGGCTGGGGCTGCGCCAGGATGGGCCATGCCTCTCCTCTCGGCCATAGCGCTACGCTCATGAGTCCGCGGGCCTACGGCGCCAGCAGCAATAGCGGGAGCGTGGCGCTCGGTTCTACCCTCGGTTCTACCGGGGCGCGGCATCGCCCGCTGTCCCTCGGTTGCCGCGGAGCGCCCAAAGGCTGGCCCGCCTGCTGTGCCGGGATGAGGCGCAAATCTCTGCCCGATGGCAGGGGCTTGGCCCAAGGCATGGCCCTGGCCGGCCATTGGTGCCGGCCCCGCCGCGCGCTCCCTCTGCTGGCCGGAAGCTACTCCCGCAGAAGCGGTCAATGCGGCCGCGGCAATTGCCGCAAGCAAACTTTTCCTCATCGGAACCTCCAATAGCTCCGGCCAGCATGCCGCTTTTTCCCAGCAGCGAAGGCAGTGCCGGTGCCTGTTTCGGACATCGAACGTTCTGAAATGAGACTGGGAACGAAAAGGTTCGGCCCAAAAGCTGAAAGCATGCTCAAAGTCCGTTGACTGCGTGCCGCCTGCAAGGCCGCAGCCGGGCAAAAGGCCATGTTCCCGGCGCCTCTCACGAGCAACAGCTGCGCTCTTGAGACATCCGCGAACTGCGGCTTGGTTACTTTCAGAAGTCGCGGCGGAATGCCGAGCTTCTCTCCCGCCGAGAATTCAAGCAACGAACAAAGCAATAGCGCGTTTGATGTCATTGACCGCGTTTCGGGGCGCGGCCGCTCTGAGCAAGTTACCGGACAATGGCCATGCAGCGCCCCCGCCGCTGAACCTGTGGAGCCATGCATGGAAGCGAAGGCAATTAACCGCCTGCGGCTAGATCCGGAAAAAATCATCCTCTACCGCGGTCTCCATCTCTTACTTGCCGACCGGTACGGCATGATTTCTTCGAATGAGCAAGGCTATTTTTACGAGCAAACACGCTTCATTTCAAAGCATGAGCTTCATGTTCAAGGCGAGCGAATTAAGCCGGCGTCCTGCAATGCCGTCGAACCTCACAGCAGCGTCAGCTATTCCACTCTTCGCTCGCCCGCAGGGTGCGAGGGCGCTCCAAAGCGCGATCCGGATTCGGGCAGCGGTGAGGTCGTGGAGAAAGGCATCGAAATCCAAGTCAACACCTATATCGGAGGCGGCTACCACCAGGATGTCCATGTGATCAACCACACGCTCGCCAGTGCGGCCATTACTTTGAAATTGATCTTCGCGGCCGATTTTGCGGATTTGAAGGCCGATTTTGCGGATTTGAAGGATGTCGAGTCCGGCAAGCGGGAGCAGAGCGCGCCTATTGAACGGAAATTTGAAACCATGAGTCAGGGCAAGGGGCAGCTCACGTTCAGCTATCAGCATCCTGACATCAATCACGCAACCCGAATACGCGTAGCGGCTCCTTGTGACCTGGGCGACGAGGGAGCATCGCTGCGGGCCAAGCTCATTTTGCCGCCGCGCAAACCGGAAATCATCAGCATCGATATCTCGTCCAGCTTCCTAGGCGAAACAATTGAACCTTGGTATGGGCTCGATGGCCGGATGATGGAACACAGCCCAGCTAAGGTGTCATCCAGCAATTGGCTCAATTCCTGCGTCAGACTCGAATCGTCAAATCCCGGCGTGCAGGACATCTGGGATCGCGCAATAGCCGACTTGGGGTCGCTGCATAGCCTGCAAGGAGAGAACGGCGAACTTTTCACTCCTATGGGAGGCATTCCAAAATACGCAGCCTTGTTTGGCCGAGATGCACTAATGGCCAGCATACAATCGGCCTTGCTCAATCCAGAGACGCTGAAAGGAAGCCTGCTCTCGGTTGGAAAATGGACCGCGGCAGTCAGGGATGATCGCTACGATGCGCAAGCGGGCAGGTGTTACATCAGCGCCAGCTCAGTCCCATTGCTCTGCTCGGCAATACGCCCTTTGTGCATTATTATGGGGATTATACGGCACCGGCTCTCTATTTCATCGCCGCGGCGTTGCACTTTGCTCATACGGCGGACTGGAAGTTCTTCGCCTTGGTCCGGGACAAGGTCTGCGCGACCTTCGATTGGATGGATCGAGACGGCGATATCGACGGCGACGGATTTTATGAATATCGCACCCTCGCTGGCGAAGCCGGGATAAAGAACCAAGGCTGGAAGGATTCGAGCCAGGCCATCCTCTATGCCGATGGCTCTTACGTTCCAAATCCGATCGCCATTGCGGATGTCCGGGGTCTTTATTATGCAGCTAAACAAGCAATCGCCGCGGTATTCTCCGTTGCCGGCGAAAGTGGTCGAGCCGACGCCCTATTGAGGCAAGCTGCGGATCTCAAGAAACGCTTTAACGAGCGGTTTTGGATGCCGGACGCCGAGTACTTTGCCCTGGCGCTCGACCCAGACAAAAATCCGGTCACGACGATTGCATCGGAGCCCGGGTCATGCCTGGCCTACGGGATTATCGACAAAGCGCAAGCGGTGGCGCGGCCCATCTTGGCGTCGGACATGTTCAGTGGCCGGGGCGCGCGCACGCTTTCGAGTGATCACCCGCGTATAATCCGCTTGCCTACCATCTCGGCACGGTATGGCCCGTCGCAAATGGCAATATTTGTTTTGGATTAGAGCGCTATGGTTTCGACGGCGCCTTCCATAAGATCGCAAAGGCAATTTTCGACGCGGCTACAATTTTCGACTACGGCCGCTGGCCCGAAGTCTACGGCGGTCACCCTCGCGACCTGCGCCACCCGCACCCGGGTATCTACCCCCGCTCATGTTCCCCACAGGCGTGGTCGGCATCGGCCGTGATTCAAATCTGCCATGCGATGGCTGGCCTTATTCTTTTGGCGCCAATCGGCGCCTTGATCCTCGATCCCGCTCTCCCCGAGTGGATGCCGACCCTTACTCTCCAAGGTCTTCAAATCGGCGATAAGCGAGTGTCCATCTCCTTCCGGCGAGATGGCAGCGGCGCTACTGGTTACAACGTGATTGGAGGCGCCCCGGGGTCACGAATTCATCAAGTGGAGCCATCCGCCGCCTCCCCCGGCAGAGACCGCTTCGCGCTCGCGGCAGCCGCATTTTCGGGAGTGAATGCTTGAGGAGCGCGGCCCTCCGCCACCCAATATCAGCGAATCTTTATGGCAGCGGCAATCCCGGATGGCAGCGGCAATCCCGGCAAAATCTCGGGAAAGCCGCCGCGATTCTTCACCCCGTCATAGCCGCGGGCCGCGCTTTCGCCCGCTTGACCATGAGCTTGTTGAGCGAGGCAATATAGGCTTTTGCCGAGGCGACAAGCGTATCCGGATCGGCGCCTTTGGCGGTCACGGATTTGCCATCCTCGGCAAGCCGCACGGAAACCTCTGCCTGCGCATCAGTTCCTTGCGTCACCGCATGGACCTGGAAGAGTTCCAGCACGGCTTTGTGCGGCACAAGCGCATGGATGGCGTTGAACGTCGCATCCACCGGCCCATTGCCGGTTGCTTGATGGGTCTTGCGTTGGCCATCGACGTCGATCGTTAATGCGGCTGTTTGCGGGCCATTCGTTCCGGCAATCACCGTCAGTGCGACGAGCTTGATGAGGTCATGCGCATGTGCGATCTCGTCGTCGACGAGCGCGGCGAGATCTTCGTCATAGACAGTCTTCTTGCGGTCGGCGAGGTCCTTGAAGCGGACAAAGGCTTCTTCGAGCGCGTTGTCGCCAAGCTCGTAGCCGAGCTCCTTCAACTTTTCCTTAAAGGCATGGCGGCCCGAATGCTTGCCCATGATGAGCGAGGTTTTGTTCACCCCAACGCTCTCGGGAGTCATGATTTCATAAGTCCCGGCGTTCTTCAACATTCCGTCCTGGTGAATGCCGCTTTCATGCGCAAAAGCATTCCGCCCGACAATGGCCTTGTTGTACTGCACCGGAAACGAGGTCACCGCAGATACGAGCTTCGATGCCCTCGTCAGCATAGTCGAATCGATATTGGTGTGATAGGGAAGCGCATCGCGGCGCACGCGCAGCGCCATGACCACCTCTTCCATAGCTGCATTTCCTGCCCGCTCGCCGATGCCATTGATCGTGCACTCGACCTGGCGCGCGCCGCCTTCGATACCGGCAAGCGTATTGGCGACAGCTAGCCCCAAGTCGTCGTGGCAATGGACAGAAAAGACCGCCTTATCCGAATCGGGCACTTTTGCGCGCACGGTCTCGAAAAGAGCCCGGTATTCGCCGGGCGTCGCGTAACCGACCGTATCTGGAATATTGATCGTTGTGGCGCCCGCGCTGATCGCGGCCTCGACACAGCGGCAGAGAAAATCGATTTCCGTCCGCGTGCCATCTTCCGCCGACCATTCGATGTCCTCGATCAGATTGCGGGCGTGCACAACGCTGCGCGT
>JAFMSB010000097.1:4549-6530 GCA_017353815.1 Methylocapsa sp.
CTTCATATGGAGCGGCGAGGTCGAGATGAAGAGATGGATGCGCGGACGCACGGCCGCCCGCACCGCCTCAGCGCAGCGGTCGATGTCTCTGGCGGCCGCGCGGGCAAGGCCGGCGACGGACGCATGTTTCATTCGCCTGGCGATGGCGCTTACGGCCTCGAAATCGCCCTCCGAGGTCACCGGAAAGCCAGCCTCGATGATGTCGACGCCCATCGCATCGAGAAGCCCGGCAACCTGGAGCTTTTCCTCGAAGGTCATCGAGGCGCCGGGGGACTGTTCGCCGTCGCGCAGCGTTGTGTCGAAAATGACGACGCCGCCGGAACTTTTTGCCGGCTTTGGCTGGGTCACTTGGTTTGTCCTTGGCATTATGGCTTTATCGGTCAATCAAGGTCTTGCAGCCGGGATTCAACAGGCGCCACCCTACCCATTGGGCAGGCAAAACCGGCCGCGCGCCTTAGCAAGAAATTGGACGTGAAAGCCACTTTGGCAACGCCTGAAACTAGAACTGCGGCAATGTAACGATCCGCCGCACCTAACGCAAGCGCAGCTGGGATAGCTTTTTCGCCCTGTCCGCGCTCCAGCCACCAGCGGTTTCGGTATTTTGCATAACTTAGATTAATTCTAAAAATGTTTCACGTGAAACATTTTCGTAAGGCCGGAACCGAAATTCTTACAAAGGCAGATAGAAATTTGTCCTTTACCCGCGTCAGTTCATTCGATTTTTATGTATAATTTGAGACTAGGCGCCGTTGCGGTCCCTCGATGAACCGCGCGTTGCCGGAAACGCAATCTCAAAGTAAGATTCACTCAAACCGAGCTGAGGCGAGTTCAGGATTTTTTTGGCAGCTCCTGGGGGCCGCACAGAAGCTTCGGCCAGCGCCGCCATCAGATCTTCCACCGCAAATCGAAAGAATTGCCTAAGCGGTCGACGGACATGTTTGGTTCCATGGATCAGCTTTGGGCTTTCGACTTGTTCAGGGACACGGCGGCGCGAATGAGAGTCTTTAACGGCTCCTCGTCTATCTCTTCCCCCTCATGGAAGTCGATGGCACGCCTTGTGTTCCCATCAAGGCTGGAATTGAAGAGCCCCGAAGGATCGTTCAGGGCCGCGCCCTTGGCGAAGGTCATTTTCACAACGCTCTTGTAGGCCTCGCCCGTGCAGATCACTCCGTTGTGCGACCACACCGGAACCCCTCTCCACTTCCACTCCTCGACGGCTTCGGGATCGGCTTCCTTGACTAAGGCACGGAGTCGGCTGAGCAGCTGGCCTCGCCAATCTCCGAGGTCCTTGATTCTCGCGTCTATCAGCTGAGAAGGAGACTTGCCTTTTTGCGATGCGCTCTTTTCCACGCCGTTTCTCTCCCTTAGTCCCGAGAACGTCCCTTGCTCGCGCTTAGCCACGCGCTTAGCCAAAAAGAACGAACCGGCGCAACGCTCACAAGGCTGGCCGCAAAATCACCCGCGTCGCGCGCAGAGCCCAGGCGCTCCCCGCCATAAAGCGGCCCCGCCCGGAATAGGTTTGCACCGGAAAGGTTATCCGCCGCAGCACGAAGCCGCACCCGCCGCACCCGAACGCTCCGCTTGAATAGGCGGGCAAGGAACCGAGCCGTAAGAGCAGAACACGCAGCATTCGCCGGTCTTTGGCCGCAGCGCCGCTCCGCAGCCGCTGCAATCATAAATGATCTGGCAGGCATCCACCGGCATGGTCTCCGGTTTTGCCGTGCCGCAGTGCGGACAGGTGATAATAGATTCGAGGATCATCCGGTTATCCTTTCCTAACTCCGAAAATGATAGCCGTCAGTCCGACGACAGCCAAAAGCGCGAGCGGGAATAGGTCGTTTAGGAATTGCATCAGCTGCCCGCACCGCCGAAATCAAAGGTCTGTTCGTGGGCCGCCAGGAGAGCGGCAAGCACGAGGCCCGCCGTGACGAACTGGCTCGGCAGCGGGCCCAGACTATTCTATGCCGTCCGATTCAAATGG
>JAFMSB010000410.1 GCA_017353815.1 Methylocapsa sp.
CGTGCGAGGTAAGCTTTACCGGATTGCCATTAACCGAAACCAGCCCCGCGCGGGGGTCGAGGCGGACGGGCCCGCAGACTAGCTCGCTCGTGGCATGGCCGGCCGCGCGGCGCAAAAGGGCGCGCAGCCGGGCAAGGATCTCCTCCATGTGGAAGGGCTTGGCGACATAATCATCGGCACCTGCGTCAAACCCTTGGACCTTATCGCTCCACCGGTCGCGCGCGGTCAATATGAGCACGGGCATCGTGCGTCCGGCCCTGCGCCACTCGCTCAACACGGAAATCCCGTCTTTTTTCGGCAGCCCCAGATCCAATACCACGCCATCGTAAGGCTCGGTGTCGCCCAAAAACCAGCCCTCTTCGCCGTCAAAGGCGCGATCGACGGCGTAGCCCGCGCGAGAAAGCGCGGCGACGATCTGCCGGTTGAGGTCTTTGTCGTCTTCGACCACAAGCAGGCGCACGGCTATGCAGGCCCGGGCGGTTTGCCGGCTTGCGGGCGCAAAATTTTAGCGCTCATTCTTGGCGCCAACCGATTGCCCGCTTTTTGCATTGACGAAAACATGAATAATATGGCCGTCGTGCCGCAACAAGCTCAATTCATAGATGAGATCGTCCTGGGAGCGGCAGAGCTTGACACCGACAGGCTCTGCGCGCATGCGGATTGCTGCGGCACGCATGAGTTGAAACGGCTCGAAGAGTCCATGCGCATGAATCTTTTCCCGGCTTTCGGCGGCCGAAAAGCAGACATGCTCCGCTGACGCCTCTGGCCTAGCCGCGGTCACGGAATTAAAATAAACCGCCGCTAGCATCGCGAAAAGGAAGAACATATTTGGAGGCTGGCGCTGCTTTTATGAACGGCCGATGAATAAACGCCTTTTTCGGGACAATTTCCACCCGCTTTGGTGCGGTGCGAAATCTCAGCTGAGATTCGGCCGCTTGCGGCTCGCCCTCCTTTGCCTTTGCAGCGCGCTTCTGGCTTTGCCGGCCGGGGCTCTCGTTGGCCCCGCGCAGGATGCGCCCCAATTTGCGCCCTACGCGGTCGTGGTGCTCGACCAGACGGGCGGCGGAACGAGCTTTTGCACCGCGAGCGTTGTTGCGCAAAATGTCGTCCTGACGGCGGCCCATTGCGTGGGCAGCCTGGCGGACACGAAGGTGAGATACCGCATCAGTTCCGGCCCGGCCGTTGTCGGGGTTGAAAAGATCGCGATCAATCCGCAATTTAAGCCAGAGGCCTCAAATCAAGGCCAGTTTTCCATCGACCTTGCACTCTTGCTTCTTAGCGAACCCTTGCCATCCCAATTCAGACCCGTGCAGCTCGCAGGCATTGGACCGGTCCGGGTTGGGCAGCGGGTAGTTATCGCGGGCTTTGGCATAACCGATGAAAACGGAGGAACCGCGGGGGCATTGCGGGCCGGCGTTCTCGTCTCATCAGGGCCAAAAACGAAATTTGCCGTTCTCATTGATCCGCGCGGGACTGGGCTTGGCGGCTGCACGGGCGATTCCGGCGCTCCGGTGTTTGCCGGCAATGAGCCCCGGCAGGTGGCGGTGGCGATCAAAGCAAATGGCGAAGGCGGCTACAACTGTGGTGCGAACACTGCCGCCGTGCAGCTTGCGCCACAATTGTCGTGGATTTCCGCGACACTTAAGGGATGGGGAATGAACGGGCCGCGGGCGCGGTAAGCCTGGCCCGCAAAATATTTCGCCGAAACCAAGCGGGGGTTTTATAATGGCCCGCAAAGAGCCGATGGTCGGCGGGATGTGGCCGCCGGGGCGTGCGGTGCCAATTTGGCCCGGCGCCGCAACCTGGTTTCATTCAAATTGGAGGACGTCATATGACACATCAACTCGGCGACACCGCGCCAGACTTCGAAGCCGATACGACCGAGGGGCGCATTCGTTTCCACGACTGGATCGGCAATTCTTGGGCGGTTTTGTTCTCGCATCCCAAGGACTTCACGCCCGTCTGCACGACCGAGCTGGGCTATATGGCAAAGCTGAAACCGGAATTCGACCGCCGCAATACCAAGATCATCGGGCTCAGCGTCGATCCTGTCGGCGATCACAAAAAATGGTCGGTCGATATCGCTGAAACCCAG
>JAFMSB010000411.1 GCA_017353815.1 Methylocapsa sp.
AAGCCGATAGAAGTTGCGCAGGCTCTTCGAGGTTCTCTGCCAGCAAAAGTCCGGCTTGCGTGGCGGACGCAATAACGGATGCGGCCGCGGCCTTGGTTCGGCCACGCGCGGCGGGGGCCGGCCGCCGAGGCACATGGGCCTGCGGCGCTTCGCGATAATCGCCGCTCAGCCAAATTTTGGCGGCAAGCTCGGCGGGATTGTGCACATCAAGCGTCTGATAGAGCTTTGCCGTCTGGTCGGCGACCGTCGCGACCTTTAGGCCAAGATCTTCGGCAATCGCCGACCGCGTCTTCCCCAGTGCGAGCTGTATGCCGACTTTCATTTGCGAAGGAGTCGCGCCGTATTTGCGCAGCACGCGGGCGGCGTATGCGATCGCGTGCTCGTGCAGTTCGGCGGTCACCGCGATGAGGCAAGCTTTCGGGTCTCTTGCGGCATCGGCTGCCAAGACGCCCGCTGGCATCATCCATTTGGCTTCGAGCGTGACAATGCCATAGGGCGTAGAAATTCGCCCATAGGGCGGTTTGCAGGATGCTTCCTTGGCGGTCCCAGGAAGGCGGCGGATGAGTATTTGCAGCGGCGCGGGCAGTATTTCGCGGGCCGGAAAAAGGCTCGCGTGGCTGCCCGGCTCATTGGCGAGAGCCCGGAGGAAGAACGGGAGTTCCGGCGTCTGGAAGAGGATCTTTTCGTCGCCGCTCAGGACGATCTGCGCGCTGCATACCGGCGCCCCTGCCGCGCGAAGCCTCGCTTGGCCCTTTCGCACCTGGCCGAAGTTTTGTGGCCGGAATGCATGCGCAAGCCATGGACGCAGCCGGTCGAACCGCGCGACATCCTCTGTCGTGAAAGGAGCGGCGCAGCGCGGCCGCGTCAGGGAGACAATAGCATAGGCCTGTCCCTCCTCGCCGATCATTGCGTCCAGAATCCAACAGGAATCGAGCGGTTGCTCGATCTCCCGGTACCATGCGCGCTCCCGCCAGCCAGGGCCCTGCAAATGCTGTGTCCAGCCGATTCCAACCGCGCGGAAGCAGGGCGCCCAAAGGGCCATCGGGCTTGTTGGGTCGTTGCGGAATCGCCACATATGCTCGCGGAAGCTTGCGGCCGCCGGGTGCTCGGCATAGCCCATGCCAAGTGTGGCATCCGGCCGCAAGAGGGCCATACGTATCCACCCATGAGGAATAATCTCATGCAAGAGTGGCGTCACGGAAATCATTGCGCTCTCGGGCCCGAGCCCAAGGCAGCACAAAGTCTTGAGATGCTCGACCGCCTTCACTCGCCCCTCCGTCCGGCAGCCTGCGCTGGCCAAGGATATAGTACGGCCGTCATCCTCTCGAATACAGGGATTTCTTCCCAGTCAGGAAAAACGGACGCAATTCCTCGCGCGACCAGAATTTGAAGGCTGTTTGCGCTGACCCGCATTTCGTTCTTGGCGCTCACGGGCCCCGCCGTCAAGCGCACCATGGCCGCAGCTCCGCGCGCCTAAAAATCCCGGCGCTGGAGATGGGGCGGCAGATGGCTGCAATCCCGCCCTCAAGCTGCCATGCGTTTTGCGGCGGAAGCCAGCGGGTTTTGCCGGCCCTCGAAAGAGCTGCACCCGCCGCTTCCGGCGTTATTGCTGGACTATACGAAATTCGACGCCGGGCTTGCCTTTCGCGGCCATGCTGCTGCGGTCTCCGGTGCTCTCGTTATTGTCGATTGCGGGAGGGGAGCTCGGGTAACCCCTTGCGATCAATGTTGTGGGGCTTATCCCTTCATCCATAAGGGCTTGGCGCACGGCGTTCGCGCGCTTTCTTGATAATCTGATATTGCGGGCCGGATTGCCGGGCCTGTCGGGGTAGCCGTTGATCCAAACCACGCTGCCGCGGGGTAAATTCCTGATCAGACCGGCCGCCTCCTCCAAGGCAGCCTTGCTTGCCGGCGAAACCTTGACGCTGTTCGAAGCAAAGTAAATGGCTGGCAGTTTATGGGATGCCTCGGTTGAAACGCCGGCTTGCTCGTTGCCGCTTGTTTGAGATGCCGCTGCTGGTGACGCCGCCGCTGTTTGGGCCGCGCCGTCATTGGCAGCGGGAGCAGAGGGCGCCATAGCGGCCGG
>JAFMSB010000098.1 GCA_017353815.1 Methylocapsa sp.
AGACTGGCTTCAGCGATTGTTGGATTGTTCGCATTCGCAATCCCCATGGCCTGGGCTGCATCACCGGCTCTCTTCCCGAAACCCGAATTCCATGGCGGAATGCCACTAACAGCAAAAAATGGAGCGGTAGTGACAGCCCGTGTCAGCATCCAATCCTGGGCAATCCCCGGCGAAAGAGATCCGAACGGGCCAACGTACGAGATACCGCTGCGCGGCTTCTATATCGCGCATCTGATAAATGGTGACATGTGGTCCAATGTCGACGGACAAACGGCGAGGCGGGAAACGGGTGATTACTGGACCGTCAAATCTGGCTCATCCATGCGGGTTCAGGTGCGCGGCGAACTTGCCGTGCTAGAAACGATCGTCGTGAGCAAGCAATAGGGCAGGAGGGCGTGAAAGGGGTACCCCGATCAACGCGCCAAACGTACCAATCTTCTGCGCGATCGCACTCGCCTGACGCCCACTGACGTGTGCGGGCGAGTAAGATTTTTGTCCGCAATCGGACAAAAATGTTTCGCCTGAAACATTTTTCTAATTCACAATTGGCCCGCGGCTAGCCAATGGGTAGCAGAAGGGCAAATGCGAGCAAGACCAGAGCCAGTTTGCGCAAGCTCAGCCCTAGCGCGGTGTCCGCTCGAATGGAATCATGCGAGCGATAAGAAATCGCGCCAAATCAATAAGCTGGAGCGAATTCTGGCCGCAAAAGTCTCTCAACTTTTAATTCGCTCTAGCCACGCAAAAGTCAGCGAAGGCGGCATGCTGGCAGCGACCGGCCGGTCACCGCCCGTTCCTGTGTTCGAGCGGCCTGCAGTCTCGTTAGCGCTGTTTCGAGGTCGGGAATGGGCTCGATTGCCCGGCCGATAAGCGAATCGAGTTCGGGATCGCACAGCGCGCGCCACCAATCGAGAAGATTGGGAGCCGGCTTGCCCAGGGAAGCCTTTTGCGCCACCAGAACAATGGGCGGCACAAAGCTGTCCGGCAAAGTAATTTCCCCCGTGTGGTAATCTGGCCCGGCGGCACAGCCGGAAAGGCGATCGTCAGCTCCGCAAGTGCACCTCGCCGTCTTTTCGAGCGCACGAGTCCGCTGCGGCGGGGCGGCCGGCCTGTGCCGGACACCGAAGCTGGCCGGCAATCCTGGCGGCAAACACGGGAACTATTGCGCATCGCCTTTGGCCGCCGCCTGTCCCCCATCGGGCGGGGACTCCGGTGCGAGCATCTGGACCACATCGCCGTTTGCCAGTGAGTCGGGAGGGCTCACGACGACGCGGTCGGAAGGTGAAAGACCGCTTAAAACCTCAACCCGGCTGCCAAGATTGCGGCCAATCGTAATTTTCCTCAGTTCAATCCGGTCATCCGAGCCAACGACCGCAACCACCAGCCCATGCTCACGGAATATGAGCGCGCTCGTGGGAATGCTCAAAAGGTTTGGTTCGGGCGGCAAATCAAAACGCACCTCGGCATAGGAGCCGGGTGGAAGAATGCTGTTTGGATTGTCGGCATGCAACTCGACCAAAAGCGTGCGAGCGCTCTCATTAATGGCCCTGGCTGTGGTGGCCACGGTTGCATCAAAGACCTTGTCTGGAAATTGCGGCAGACGCAAGGTGGCCTTCTGTCCCACATTGATTTCGGCCGACATCCTCTGCGGCACCTGCACGAAGATCCGCATCTCATGGACGTCCGCCTCTCGGAACAGCACTGGGCCTGTTCCTCCTCCCACGCCGCTGCCGGCATTGATGAGGGCTCCGACATCGGTATTGCGTTCGGTCACCACGCCGTCGAACGGTGCGATTATTTTCTTGAAGCCTTCGAGCGCCTCCAACCGGTCGACCTCTCCCTGCGCAGCGTTTACGTCGGCAACCGCAGCATTTAAGCGCGCGACGGCAGTATCATAATCTCCTCTTTTTGCCGTGGTTTCCTGCACGGATACGACGCCTTTTGGCGAATTCTTCCATCGCTCGTAAGTCGTCTTGGCAAACTCAAGTTCGGCTTCTTTGACTTTCACCAGAGCATTCGCGCTGTTAAGCTTTGCCTTGGCAGCAACTAAAGAGGCGTCAAGATCGGGCGCCTCGATCTCGGCGAGAACCTGCCCGGCTTTGACAGTTGCGCCGTAATCGAAATACCACTTTTTCAAAAAGCCACTGACCCGGGCAAAGAGCGGCGCCTCGTACCACGCCTGGACATTGCCGGGGAGGATCAATTTTGACGGCGAGCCGTCCGGCCGCGGAGTGGCCGTGGTAACAGCCGGGATTGCCTGTGCGGCGGTCCACCGCTTGACTGCCTCCTCATGCCTCCAGCGTAACCCTATCCCAATCGCACCCGCAGCGATCGCCATGGCAAGGGCGAGCAGCCCTGTGCGGCGCAAGCCTGTGCCCGGCTGCTCCGGCTTCACGGCGGACTCCTTAATGTCGTCCTGGATTTGCAGCATCGCTGCCCCCGATCAATTGCCCGGTGCCGCGGGCGATCCCGCTGACGGGGAGTCGCCGGGCCCTTGGTCCCTTTTGTGCAATAGGCTAAATACGGCCGGGACGAAAAATAAAGTGGCGGCCGTTGCAACAAGCAGGCCGCCGATCACCGCGCGCCCAAGGGGTGCGTTCTGCTCGCCGCCCTCGCCCATCGCGAGCGCCATCGGGACCATGCCCAAGATCATGGCGCCAGCGGTCATCAGCACCGGCCGGAAACGCGTGAAGCCGGCATCGATGGCGGCAGTCACCGCATCCCAGCCTTGGCTGAGCCGCTCCCGCCCGAAGCTGACCACAAGGACGCTGTTTGCGGTCGCGATCCCCATGCACATGATCGCCCCCGTGAGGGCCGGTATCGAAATCGTGGTCCCGGTGAGGAACAGCATCCAAACAATCCCGGCAAGAGCTGCGGGCAAAGCCGTAATTATGACGAACGGATCGAGCCAGGACTGAAAATTAACGACGATAATGAGGTAAACGAGCACGATCGCGCCCGCAAGACCGAAATAGAGCTCGGAATAAGAGCTCTGCATCGTCTGAACCTGACCCCGCATCACCACATGGGCGCCACGCGGGGCATGGGGTCCGGCCTCGCCGAGAATGCGATTTACGTCATTCGCCACGGCCCCGAGATCGCGCCTTTGCACCGCTGCGTAAATATCGATGACCGGCTGGACGTTATAATGCGAAACAACGGCGGCGCTCGGGCCAGTCGAGATTGTGGCGAGGCTGCCCAGCAACTGCGGCGTCTTTGTAGATTCTGAAGTAATGGGCAGGTTCACGAGATCGGATACGGTGTTCATCCAATATTGCGGGATCTGAATGACGATCGGATAAGTAACTCCATTCTTGGTGTTGAGCCAGAAGTTCGGCCTCACTTGGCCGCTTCCCGAAAGCGTAACGAGCAGGCTGTTGGCCACGTCCCTCTGCGTCAAACCGACCATGGCGGCAAAAGAGCGGTTGGCATTGACATTGATTTGCGGATAGTTGAACGCCTGCTGGATGCGGAGATCGGCAATCCCAGTAACCGAGCGGAGGCGTTTCATTATTTCCGTAGCGTAGGCATAATTGGCATCCCGGTCAGGGCCGACGATCTGGACGTCGATTGGCGCGGGCAGGCCGAAATTAAGGATTTGCGATACGATGTCTGCCGGCAGGAACGCAAATATGGCGCCGGTGAATTTGTGCGGCAATGAGGTACGCAGCTTCGTGACGAAATCTTTCGTTGGAGAATGATGTTCTCTCAAGCTTATCAGCACGTCGGCATCGCTGGGGCCAATCACTCCCGTGTTGCTGTAGGCCATGTTGATGCCGCTGTAGGGAAGGCCAATATTATCGACGATGTTGTCGAGCTGCTCCCGCGGTATGATTTGGCGAATTTCATTCTCGACGAGATCGCAGAGCCGGGCTGTCTCCTCAATGCGCGTGCCTATCGGCGCGCGGACATGCATCAATATTTGGCCCGAATCGACGGAGGGGAAAAAATTCTCGCCGAGGAAAGGCAGGAGTCCAAAGGAAAGAACGACGCAAGCGAGGAAGCCCACAACAAAAGTCTTCGGCCGGCTGAGAGCAAGAGAGAGCAGTGAGCGGTAACGCTCGCGAAACCCCATGAATTTTTGCTCGAAGCCCTCCTGAAACCGTTTGAACGGGTTACGTGCGCGCCCGGGCGAATCCGGCTGGCTGTGACCTCCCGCGCTGTGGCCTACCTGCTCATGGCCGGCCAGCATATATTTTGCCATGGTCGGAACGAGGGTGAACGAAAGTATGAAGGAAGCGGCAAGCGCGAAGACGGTCGACTCGGCAAGCGGCCGGAAAAGGTAGCCTGCGACGCCACCGAGCTGAAACATAGGAGCGAAGACGACGCAAAGCACGAGCAGAGTGACGAAAGCGGGCACCGCGATTTGCTTGGCGCCGTCGAGGATCGCCCGCTCGATGTCCTTGCCCTGTTCCAGATGATAAAAAAAGCTCTCGAGTATGACGATTCCCTGGTCAACCAGCATGCCGATGGCGAGGGCGAGCCCGCCAAGGGTCATGATGTTGATGGTCTCGCCGAGCCAGGAAAGGATGGTCAGAGAAAACAGAATCGACAGCGGGATCGAGATGATGACGATCATCGTCGAGCGCCAGCTACCGAGGAAAAGCAGAATCATCATTCCGACGAGGGCCGCCGCAAGCACGCCTTCCCGCAGCACCCCGTAAATGGCGGCCTTGACGAAGAGCGATTGATCGCCGACGGCGTGCACATTTATGCCCGGGGGCAAGATTTCCTTGATCCTCGGCAGCAAGCTATTGATTCCGTTGATGACGTCGAGGGTCGAAACGGAGCCCGCTTTCAAGATCGTCATCAAGACGGCATTGGCTCCATTAACGCGCACTTTGTTGATTTGCGGCGGGGAGCCTTCATGGACGAAGCCAACATCACGGATATAGATCACTGTGCCATTTACTGTCTTTACCGGAAGGCCGTTGATTTGATCGAGCGCCACCGGACTGGCATTAAGCGCGACATTCCAGTCGAAGGGGCCGATCTTCTGATCCCCAGCAGGGAGAATGAGATTCTGGGCGGAAACGGCGTTAAGGACATCATCGGCCGACACATTATGCGCCTGCATCGCGCGCTGATCGAGATCGACTTGCACTTGCAGGATCTTGCCGCCGTACGGCGAGGGTATGGCAGCGCCCTCCACCGTCGCAAGCTGCGGCCGGATGAAGTTTTGCGCTTGATCGAAGAGCTGCCTCTGCGGCACCTTTGTGCCTGATAGCGCGAGCTGGAGGATCGGCACCGTCGAGGCATTATAGCTAAGAACGTAAGGCGGCGTTATTCCGGGCGGGAGCCACTTCAAGACGTTCTGCGACGTCGCCGTGACTTGGGCGATGGCAGCGGCGATGTTGACGTCCTTGTGGAAGAAGATCTTGACCACGCCATAGCCGCTGAGCGACTGCGATTCGATGTGCTCGATATCGCCGACTTGCGACGTCAAGGTGCGCTCGTAAAAATAGATCACGCGCCCCGACATGTCGTCTGGCGAGAGGCCCGAATAGGTCCAGACAACGGCGACGACGGGGATCTTGATATTGGGAAAAATATCTGTCGGCGTGCGCAGAGCCGCCAATGTGCCGAAGATCGCAATGAGCAGCGCGAATACGACAAAGGTATACGGGCGCTTAAGAGCGACCTGCACGAACCACACGATTTGGTCTCCGGACGATCAGCCTGAAGCTTGAGGCGGGCGAGTATCGGCAAAATAATGAATTCTCGCCAATTTTGCAGGCTAGCAACGGCCACATTCGCGTGAACAGAAGAGCGCGGCCGTCTGCTCCTGGGGGCAATGACGCTGCGTACCGGAAATCGCGCGGGCGAGGGGCGTGCGATAATAGCGGCGCCCGAGGGATGTTCATGCCTCAGCGTGCGACCTGGGGCCGTACCGGAGGCGCGGGGTGGAAAGGCAAATGCGGCCCGGCACATTGGCCGGGCCATGTTCGAACAGGCCGTTTGCTTAGAAGGGATAGTAGCGCAAGCTGGTGAAGAAGATGTTCTCGGACCGGCTCGGCGTAACTGCAAGACCCGGCACCGCGAATGGTCCGCCAAACGGCTGAAGTGAAAATCCTGGGAAGCCCAATTTCTTGACGAACATGTATTCGAGCCCGCCGGTCAGCCTGCCAAAGGGTCCCTTATAGATGTCTTGCCAGAAGCCGCCCGTGATGGACTCGACCTTCCGGACATTGCCGTTGCAGATCGTCGACAGTTCAACGCCGCAGCCCGAGTTGTTGAAGGCGGGATTGCCAAAGCCCGTGAATCCGAAGAACGGAGTCGAGCCGGGAGTCACGCCCGAGACATGCCCAAGGTTCGTCCAGCCGAAGTTCGCGCTTTCATACTCCTCGCCCGCGTAGACATAGATATCGGTCCCCGGCCAGGGATGATAAATGAGGCTCCCGAAAAGCATGGTTTCTTGAAGCGGATCGAGAGAGCCGTCCGGGTTGAACGTGACGTCGGCGAGCTGCGCGGCGCCATAGCGACCAAGCC
>JAFMSB010000099.1 GCA_017353815.1 Methylocapsa sp.
GTGCAATCATGCCGCGCGCCGCGTTTGTGTCCTTAAGCCGGGAGCGCCGGCCGATCTTGTTCAATCCAAGGCCGGTCAGCACCGCCCGCTGCCAGGCGGGACGGCCAATCGGGCTTCGCACCTGCTCCACGACAATAACGTCCTTGGGCTTCTCCGTCACGGCGCACTCCTATGTTTCGCTCGAACTTTCCGCCTCGCCGCCTTGGCGGCGTGCCTGGAGGGCGGACACTTTCAGATTGCGGCGGATTGCAATGGCGCGGGGCGAATCCTCCTTGCGCAAGGCGTCGAAAGTGGCCCGGACCATATTGTAGGGATTCGAGGACCCTTGCGATTTGGCAACGATGTCGTGCATCCCGAGAGCTTCGAGGATGGCCCGCATTGGACCGCCTGCGATGATCCCGGTTCCCGCAGGCGCAGCCCGCAATAAGACACGCCCCGCTCCATGCCGTCCTTGCACATCATGGTGCAGGGTCCGGCCCTCGCGCAACGGAACCCGGATCATCGAGCGCTTGGCCGATTCGGTTGCCTTGCGGATAGCCTCGGGAACCTCGCGCGCCTTGCCGTGCCCATAGCCCGCGCGCCCTTTTTGATCCCCGACGACGACCAGTGCCGCAAAGCCGAAGCGGCGGCCGCCTTTCACCACCTTTGCGACGCGGTTGATATGCACCAAGCGGTCCATGAATTCGCTGTCGCGATCCTCGCGATCGCGGCCGCGGCCGCTTTCTCCCTCACGCGCCATTGATTTCGTCCATCCTTCCCTCCGCCTCGTCCTCGTTTTCCTTGCCCGGCAGGGATGATTCTCACTTGCGCGGGTCCTAGAATTTCAACCCGCCCTGGCGCGCGCCTTCGGCAAGCGCCTTGACGCGGCCGTGATACATATAACCGCCCCGGTCGAACACGACCTCCCGGATGCCCGCCGCAATCGCGCGCTCGGCAATCAGGCGGCCGATAATCTTCGCTGAGTCGACCGTTGCTCCGGATTTCAGGCTGCCGCGGTTTGCTTTCTCCAGCGATGAGGCCGCGGTAAGCGTGCGTCCTGCCTTATCGTCAATGATTTGGCAATAGATCTGGCAGGAAGAGCGGAAGACGCTGAGGCGCGGCTTGCCATAGGCATGCGTCCGCACGGACCGCCGCACACGCGCGAGCCTGCGGGATGCCGCCGTCTTGTTCATTGCCATCGCTTGATCCTTTGGCTTGGGTTTTCCTACTTCTTCTTCCCTTCCTTGCGGAAGATGAACTCGTCCGAGTATTTTATTCCCTTGCCCTTATAGGGCTCCGGCGGCCGCAAGGCGCGTATTTCGGCCGCGGTTTGACCCACTTGCCGCTTGTCGATGCCGCTGATCACGATTTCCGTCGGCTTCGGAGTCGCGATCGCGATGCCCGCCGGAACCGGAAAAGTCAAATCATGGCTGTAGCCCAGCGAAAGCTGTAGATTTTTCCCCGAGAGCGCAGCCTTGTAGCCGACCCCGTTGATCTCCAGGCGGCGCTCAAACCCCTTGGAAACACCAGCGACGAGATTGTTGATCATCGCCCGGGTCATTCCCCACATCGCCCGCGCCTCTTTGCTGTCGCTGCGCGGCGTAACATGGATTTTACCATCCGAAACCGTCATGTTCACATGGTCCGGCACGACAAAAGTCAGCTCACCCTTTGCGCCGTTGACGGATATGGACTGTCCCTCGATTTTGGCCGTCACTCCGGCAGCGATTGCAACCGGCTTCTTTCCGATGCGCGACATGAAAAGGGTTCCTCGTTCTTCCGGCTAAAACACCCTGCAGAGGACTTCGCCACCGACCTGGGCCTCCCGCGCCGCGTGATCGGCCATGACGCCTTTGGGCGTAGAGACAATCATGATCCCCAGGCCATTGGCAACGCGCGGCATTCCATCAACCCGGGCATAAACGCGCCGGCCTGGCTTCGACACCCGCTCGATCTCGCGGATGACCGGGGCTCCATCAGAATATTTCAGCTCGATTTCAAACTCCGTCCGGCCATTGCCATACTCGGTCGTAGAATAGCCGCGGATATAGCCTTCCGACTGGAGCACATCGAGAACATGCGCACGAAGCCGCGAGCCGGGCGTCTGCACTTTGCCCATACGGCGCATCTGAGCGTTGCGGATGCGCGCGAGCATATCGCCTAAAGGATCGCTCATTGACATGTTCCGCCCCTCCTACCAGCTCGACTTGACGAGGCCAGGGATCAAGCCTTTCGAGCCGAGCTCCCGGAGTGCGATACGCGACATTTTCATTTTGCCGATGAAGCCCCGCGGGCGCCCGCTTACCTCGCACCTGTTGCGCACACGCGAGGCAGCAGAGTTGCGGGGCAGCTCGGCAAGCTTGAGACGCGCGGCGAACCGCTCCTCCATCGCAAGGTTCTCGTTATCCGCGATCGCGATCAAGCGACGCCGCCGGGCGGCATATTGTTTGACCAATCGGACGCGCCGCATGTTTTTCTCGATCGAGCTTTTTTTCGCCATCAATCCACCTCGAGCCCGCGTCTGGGAGCCGCCCATTCATTGCCGGAATGGGAAATTAAAGGCACGCAACAGTGCGCGCGCTTCATCATCGGATTTGGCCGTCGTGCACACGACAACATCGAGCCCCAAAATGCTTTCGGTCTTGTCATAATCGATCTCGGGAAACACGATGTGCTCCTTGATCCCCAGCGCGTAGTTTCCTCTGCCATCGAAGCTCTTTCCGTTCAGGCCGCGAAAATCGCGCACGCGCGGCAATGCAACCGTGATGAGGCGATCGAGAAACTCATACATGCGCGTGCGCCGCAGTGTGACTTTGGCGCCAATCGGCATATTCTCGCGCACCTTGAATGTCGAAATCGCCTTGCGAGCGCGTGTGATGACAGCCTTTTGTCCCGCAATCATGCCAAGATCGGCAGCGGCAAGCGTGACCTTTTTGGTGTCGGCAACAGCCTCGCCCACGCCCATGTTGAGCACGATCTTTTCAATTTTCGGGACTTCGAAGCGGTTCTTGTAGCCAAATTGCTCGATGAGCCTCGGCCGCACGGTCTCTTCGTAATGTTTCTTGAGCCTTGGCGTGTAACCGGCCGGTGGCGCAAAGGCCTCGGCTGGCGCCGCCTGAGCCGCTTCTTGCCCGCCGCGGCCAGCGGGCGCTTTCGGCGTCTTGTCGACTTTGGCTGCTGCCTTCGCTTGGCCCTTTGACGCTTCCTTGGGAGCGCCCTTCGCGGCACCCTTGGCTGCGACTTTGCCCGCGCCTTTGGCCTCGTTCTTGCCGCCTTTTCCCTCAGCCATCGATCAGCTCTCCAGAGCGTTTTGCAAACCTGACCTTTCGCCCATCGGGTAAGATCTTAAATCCCACCCGCGCCGGCTTCCCAGTCTTTGGATCGGCAATTGCGAGATTCGACAAATGGATTGGAGCCTCTCTCGCGATAATGCCGCCCTCCTGCTTTGCCGATTGCCGCTGATGGCGGTGGACCACATTGACGCCGCGCACGATCGCGCGTTCTGCCGCGGGCTCGACCCGGACCACCTCGCCGGCGCGGCCCTTGTCGCGGCCACCCAAAACGACGACCCGGTCGCCTTTCTTGATTTTCGCCGCCATCACAAGACCTCGGGTGCAAGCGATATGATCTTCATATGGTTTCTTGCCCGCAGTTCGCGCGGGACGGGCCCGAAGATGCGGGTGCCGACCGGCTCCGCCTGATTGCTGAGTAGCACCGCGGCGTTCGAATCGAACCGGATGACGCTGCCATCGGCGCGCTTGATATCTTTGGCAGTGCGCACGACGACCGCCTTCATCACATCCCCTTTTTTCACGCGCCCGCGCGGAATGGCCTCCTTGACCGAGACGATAATAATATCGCCGACCCCGGCATATTTTCGCTTCGAGCCGCCGAGCACTTTGATGCACATAACGCGCCGCGCGCCCGAATTATCGGCGACCTCGAGATTAGTCTGCATCTGAATCATTATCTTACCTTAGTTCTGGCCCGGATCGCACGGCCCAATCACCCGGCTGAAGGCTTAACTACGGCCCAGCGTTTCAGCTTGGAAGTCGGTCTCGACTCCTCAATCGAGACCATGTCTCCTATCGTGTACGCGTTCGCTTCGTCATGCGCGTGGTAGTTCTTGCTGCGCCTTACCGTTTTCTTCAAAAGTGGATGGGTGAAGCGCCTCTCAACCTTGACGACAATCGTCTTGTCTTGCTTATCGCTCACCACGACACCGTGAAGCACGCGTCTCGGCATTATCTTTATTCTCCCGCTATTTCGCGCTTTCTTGCCGCTTCTGTGCCGCAAACGTTTTGATCCGCGCAATATCGCGGCGCACGGTGCGCACCCTTGCCGTATTTTCGAGCTGGCCAGTTGCGCGCTGGAAGCGCAGATTGAACTGTTCTTTCTTAAGGTTCAGGAGCTCCTGCTCAAGCTGGTCATACGACATCACCTTAAGATCGGCGAGGCGCTGCCTTTGCTTCATGGCTGCCTCCTACTCGGCGATACGCTGGACAAAACGAGTCTTTATCGGAAGCTTTGCCGCGGCGAGGCTGAGCGCCTCTTGTGCAAGGCTTTCCGATACGCCATCGAGCTCGAACATGATGCGGCCCGGCGCTACCCGGCAAACCCAATACTCCGGCGCGCCCTTGCCCTTGCCCATTCTCACCTCGGTGGGCTTTTTCGAGACCGGCACGTCAGGAAAGATCCGGATCCACACGCGTCCGGCGCGGCGCATATGGCGGGTGAGCGCGCGCCGGGCCGCCTCGATCTGACGCGCCGTGATCCGTTCCGGCTCGAGCGCTTTCAGCCCGAACTGACCATAATTCAGTTCAAACCCCGCTTTCGAGGCCCCGCGGATGCGGCCTTTGAAGGCTTTACGGAACTTGGTTCGCTTCGGCTGCAACATGGCTAACTCTCGCAGTGCTGTCGCTTATTCAGGCGGCATCGCGCTCGCGCCTTCGCCGCTCGCCCGGGCCGTGATCCTGCTCGGCAAGCTTCTTATCGAGTGCCATGGGATCGTGCTCGAGGATTTCTCCCTTAAAAATCCAGATCTTGATCCCGCAGGTGCCATAGGCAGTGTGGGCCGTTGCAACGCCATAATCGACATCGGCGCGCAGCGTGTGAAGGGGAACGCGGCCTTCGCGGTACCATTCAAGCCGCGCAATCTCGGCGCCCCCTAGGCGGCCCGAGCAATTGATGCGGACGCCCTCGGCTCCGAGCCGGATTGCCGACTGCACCGCGCGCTTCATCGCCCGGCGGAAGGCAACGCGGCGCTCCAATTGCTGCGCGATCGAATCGGCGACGAGAACCGCGTCGATCTCGGGCTTGCGCACCTCGACGATGTTAATGACGACCTCGGACTGGGTCATCTTGGCAACGGTCTTGCGGATCTTATCGATATCCGCGCCCTTCTTGCCGATCACCACTCCCGGGCGCGCGGAATGGATGGTCACGCGGCATTTCTTATGCGGCCGCTCGATAACGATCTTCGAAATGGCCGCCTGTTTGAGGTTTTTCATAAGCGTGGAGCGGATGGCCATGTCTTCGTGCAGAAGCTTTCCAAATTCGCCTCTTGCCGCGAACCAGCGCGAATCCCAGGTTCTATTGACGCCAAGGCGCAGGCCGATCGGATTGACTTTTTGTCCCATCTTTTCCTCCTTAGGCCTCCGCGCCGGTTTCCCGGACGACGATCGTGAGCTGGGCGAAGGGCTTGCGGATGCGGCTCGCCCGCCCTCTGGCCCGCGCGCTAAAGCGCTTCAAGACCATCCCATTGCCGACATAGGCCTGAGCGACAATGAGAGCGTCGACATCGAGATTGTGGTTGTTCTCGGCATTGGCGATCGCGCTCTCGAGCGTCTTTTTTACGTCAAGCGCGCTGCGCTTGCGGGTGAATTCGAGATCGGCGAGCGCCTTGTCGGCCTTCTTGCCGCGGATGAGCTGCGCAAGCAGGTTCAGCTTCTGCGGGCTCACTCGCAGCATCCTTGCCACCGCCTTTGCTTCGTTTTCTTTGAGCGCGCGCGGCGCTTGCTGTTTGCCCATGTCCACCCTCGCTCACGCTCGCTTGGCTTTTCTATCGGCCGCGTGACCATGGAAGGTGCGGGTTGGAGCGAACTCACCGAATTTATGTCCGATCATATCTTCGGTCACCGAGACCGGGATGTGCTTGTGCCCATTGTAGACGCCAAAGGTGAGACCGACGAATTGTGGCAATATCGTCGATCTGCGGCTCCAAATTTTGATGATCTCCGAGCGGCCGGAACTGCGTGCCGCTTCTGCTTTTTTGAGCAGATAGCCGTCGATAAACGGGCCCTTCCAGATCGAGCGTGCCATGATCAGCCCTTCTTTTTGCTCTTGTGACGCGAGGTCACGATGAATTTGGCCGTGGCCTTGTTCGACCTCGTCTTCTTGCCCTTTGTCGGCTTGCCCCAGGGCGTTACCGGGTGGCGCCCTCCCGAGGAGCGCCCCTCGCCTCCTCCATGGGGATGGTCCACGGGGTTCATTGTTACGCCCCGGT
>JAFMSB010000100.1 GCA_017353815.1 Methylocapsa sp.
GAAGGGGTATCCCGCTTTGCTTCTAAAGTCCGTTATTGAGCCGCTCGGCGAGCTCGGCGCGGCTCTGGACACCAAGCTTCGCATAAATATTCCGGCAGTGGTTGACCGCCGTATGCTCGCTCACGCCCAAACGGTCCGCGATCTCTGCCCGCGAGCGCCCAAGCGCAAGCGGCAAGCAGACTTCGATCTCGCGCCCAGAGAGCGGCAATTGCTCGGCTTGCCGCCAAAATTTTAGCGCAAGGGGCTCGAGCCTCTCGACCGCAATCCCAATCAGCGCGGCTGACTGCCTCGCTGCCCCATCGAGCCAATAGGCGCGGAAGGTGAAGGCGCCCCAGGCATTCGTGAGCTGGCAGACTGGCGCCTCGGAGGGCGCTTTATCCTCAAAGATGCGGAAAAGATCCTCGCACAAACGCTTGGTCCAGGGCGGCAGCATCGCGCCCGGGCACGGCAGCGAGACGCCTGAAGACAAGAGCACCGGGTGCTGCGCCATCGCAAGCAGGCGCCCGGCTTGCGGACTGAGATATTCGATCTTTCCTTCTCGCGTCGCGATGATGAGCCCCCGATCCTCGCTCCCGGCCATCCGCTCGTCGGTGTTCTGCGCCACTTGTGCATGGGCGAAATAAGGCGCAACGCAAAGCAAGAGCTGGCGCTCGCGTTCGTTGAACTCAGGGTCGCGGCATGCGCGCGAGATATGCAGCAATCCTATGCTGCGGCCGTGTTCGGCGACAACGAGCTGGAGCACGTCATAAATGCTGGTCGGCCGCATCACCTGATTGTAGAAGTCGTGCTTTTCGAACCGCGTTTCCTCCACTTTTACGGTCTGTTCCCGGTAGCGCATGACGTGGCTGCGCCGGCTCCGCTGCATCGTCTCGGCGAAGGTAAACACGATCTCGCGCTCGCGCTTGTTATGAAACTCGTCCATGTACAACGGAAGGACCGGCAGGATCACGTCGCCTTCGTCATAAAGATTGGCGAGCTCATGGTTGGGGCCCGCCCAAAAAAATTGATTGCTGTAGGACGGAATGAGCCGATGCAATTCGCCGAGAATCGCCGGAACGGCGATCTGGCCTCCAAGACCGAGGCAGCTTAGGCGCCTGATGGACACGAGTGCCTTTCGATCGGGCGCGGAGAGAAGACCCGAAGCGCTCATTCCTTCCCCCTTAAGAGGCAGGCCGGTCCGCGCCGCTATTAGCATGCGCGTGCCATAGAGTCACCAGCCCGTATGTGGCACCGGTTTATCACCAGCCGGCGCCCGCGAGCGCCCCCCGATCATGGGGCAGCAAAGGCGTCTCCCGGAGATTTGGGGTTGGCTGGTTGTCTATCGGCTTGCTGCCTAAAACTCAGGCACGGGCCGAGAACATTAAACCTCATCAATCTGCATCACGGAGTTCGTCCAATGAAACCATCTGCTCTTGCTGCCGCCTTGCTCGCATCCGCCGCGTTTTCGCCTCTTGCGGTGCATGCGCAATCTCAAACCATCCAATTCGCGATGGTGCAGACCGCAGGCACAAATTGCCCCGGCTTTACGCCTTCCGCGACCGTCACCGATCACACTTTTGGCGAGTTCGAAAATTTGGAGGTCGTCGTCAAAGGCCTGCCGCCCAACACGGGTTTTGACCTATTCTCTATCCAGGTTCCGCATGCGAAATTCGGGCTCGCCTGGTATATTGGCGATATTGTCACCGATTCGACGGGCACGGGCGTCGGCAATTTCGTTGGCCGGTTTAACCGGGAGACGTTTATCGTCTCGCTCGCGGCTTTGCCGTCGCCGAACATATTCCATAGCCCGCCCGCGGTTCTCCCCCAGTCGACGACCGGCGCCCAGGTCAACCCCGTGCAAATCTACCACCTCGGGCTTTGGTTTAATAGCCCAAGCGATGCCGGGAAGTTTTGCGGCAACTCCACGCCGACGCCGTTCAATGGCGAGCACAATGCCGGCATTCAGATCCTCAACACGTCGAAGTTTGCCGATAATGCGGGCCCGCTGCTGGGTCTCCAATAGCCCGCGAAAGCGGTTCGGGTCTTCCGTTTAAGACGAGTTCCTCCAGCCGAGAGCGGAATACAGAATGGTGGCCGCGGAACGGGTTCATCCGTTTCGCGGCTCGCTTTTTTGCAAAACAAGAATTTGCCGCGCCTTCATGCGCAAGGGCGCCTCGCTGCCCCGAGCGAATTAGCACGCGCGTGTCATACCGGCTGCGAGCCGCCCGAGCCATTTACGCCCGCGTGAGGATAGGGCCAAAACTGCGTTAAGCGCCCGCGAGCAGCTGCTGCCCGGGGATGCAGCCCGGTTTCCGTGAGACTTTGCGCTAATTCCAAGGAGCAGCGAGGCGGACAAACACGCGGCCTCACGAATGAACTCGAAGGAGGACGCAAGTATGAGGCACGAATTTTTTGCCAACCGGCGCAATTTTTTGAAAACCAGCGCTCTGGCTGGGACGGCGCTTGCAGGAGCATCAGGGGCAATCGCGCAGCTCGCCAGCTCATCCCGCCCGGCGAAGAGCGACATCGCGATCCTAAGATTCCTGTCGGCGCTTGAGCAGATCGAGGCCGATCTCTGGCTGCAATATGCCGAGCTCGGAGGCGTGCGGCCAGAAAGTGAGCTCAAAGTCCCGCCTAAAGGAAACGGGCCTTATACTGCGGCACTGGCCAATCTGGATACGGATATGCCGCAATATATCAACGACAACACCGATGACGAGTTCACCCACCACGCCTTTCTCAACGCCTATCTTGAGTCGGTTGGCGCAAAGGAAGTCGATCTGGGCAAATTCGCAACTTTGAACGGCAGTAAGGCGGACGGGAGCTCCGGCAAGAAGCGGCTCACCAACTTGATGGAACTCACAGTGGATACAAGCTGGTGGGGGAGGTATCGCAGCTCAACCAAGAACCCTGACCTTGATCCGTCGTTCAAATTTCCGCAGGCGGTGCCGGATTTGGTTACGAACGGGCCGTTTACGGCAATCCCCCGGGACAACAACGATACAAAGAGCAAAACCCAAATCCAGGCCATCGCCAACACCGCGGCATTCCATTTCGGATTCATCGAGCAAGGCGGCACGAGCCTTTATCCGACGTTGGCATTGCGAGCAAACGATCCTGTGGTCTTGCGGATCCTGCTGAGCATCGGCCCGAGCGAGACGATGCACTTCCAGGTCTGGCACGACAAGGCGGGCAACGCGGTTGCGCCTCCTTTCAATGTGACTTTTGGTAAGCTCTCGTTTCCTGACCTTTCACCTACCGCTAAGCCCGGCGAGGACTTGCAAACCAACCTAATCATGCCAGAGCCCTGTCCATTCCTCGACCGGAAATTTCCTGCGGTGTCGATCATTCGCCCGGTCTCGACCGACCCAAAAATCTTTGGTGCGGTGCAGGCGGTCAAAGGTTTTACGGATGACGGGCTGTTCATCGGCCAGTCGCAAGCATTCTTTGCCCTCATTAACGAGCTTGCGCAGGAAGCCGATCAGGCCACACGCCACTGCGGGTGATTTGCATGGCGGCGGTGGGCACGTAACCCGAAACGGCCATGGCGCCCGGAGGCGCCATGGCATTCTCCCGTGTAAGCACGGGCAGCACGTTGCTCCGGCGGACGAGGGCGAACAGGCCGCGCTGCCAAGCAAAACCTTACGGCGAAACAGATTTGGAATTATTCTAAAAATGTTTCACGTGAAACATTTTGGTCCGGTTGCGGCCGATAATCTTACAGGGGCAAGGACGGCGCGCGGCTTAAGTCTTGTCGGACCGGTCGAATCTTTTGTCTGGTTGGCGCAGTCCCGTTGGCGGGCCTCGCTGGGCTCAGCCGCCGCTTGGAGCGAACCAGGATGTAAGGTTGCATCAATGCACCACGCAACCCGCTCTCGTTGCAATTCGAAGTCTGAGCTACGAGCCAGAACTTGCCCGGCCCAAAGACGAAATTAGCACATCCGTGTCATAGCGCCGGCTCGCGGATTTCTGCATGGTGGATAAGAGCCGCAGCTGGAAAGCCGGGCGGCCAACTCAGAGCACCTGAGATAGGCCCGAAAATGATAGTGGCGTTAACGAATTGCTCTCTTCAAAACGGCGATGGGGCTTTGTGCTTTTCGCCTTTCGCTCTCTTCTCCAGGGGGGCGTAAGGCGGGAGACGGCCGCGGAGCAGGGTACGTTGGCTCCGCGGCCAAGTTGGATTGGAAACAGCAGATAAGGGATGTTGTTGCAAACTTGCCATAGCCTGCAACAAAACAACACCCTGCCAGGATCGCGCCAAGGTTTTGCCGGAATGTTGCGCTGCAATGCTAAGGAACGGTGAGAGCCCGCGAAATTTTAGCCGAGGGCAATGCGATGATCCCTCCAAGGCGCCGCGACCATAAGGCCAGAGCCATGGCCGAGATTTTGGCCCTTATAGCCGACGCGCATCCCGAATTTGCGCAGGGGGAGCCATCTGAGCTTCTTGAGACCACCGGGGAATGGGGCGATGCGGCCGAGTTTTGCGCCGCATTGGAGCGCTATTGCGCCAGTCATCCGCGCTCGTGGAGGGTGCCCGTGCGCGGCCGCCCAACAGCCGCGGCCTGATATGGGCGGTTGCGTTTCCCTTAGGCTCACGTAAATTCCCCGCTACCGGCTCGATGAGAGGCAGCATGCCCGAACCGGCAGGATAGCGCCCGGCATATGCGGCATCTTTCAAACCCCTTACCTATCTTGTTCATCGTTTCAAGCGCCGCCACGCTCGTTTTCATTTTCGCCTTCCTCCTCTATTCGACATTCGTCCCGGATAACGAATTTGCCGAGAGAAAAACCTCGATCGTGATTTTCCGGATGGCGATTGCATCGGCGCTTGCCGCATTGGCCTTCGGCATCGCGTCTCTTTTGCTCATGCCACTCCCCTTTTAAGTCCTAGGCTTGATTATGGGCGCGCGATGCCGCCTTGCCGCCTTCGCGGCCATCCTTGGCGCCACTGGCCAAATTCCGGCCACCGCCGCGGGGCGCGTAAATGAGTTCAATCACATCGTGGTCATAATCCAGGAGAACCACAGCTTCGATAATCTCTATGGCCTGTGGGGCGACGTAAATGGCGAGGCTGTAAATGGCCTAAACAATGCCGATGCAGTCGACACGCGCCAAGTCGAACAAGACGGCACGCCATACAAATGTTTGCCGCAGCTCGATGTCAATCTCACGTCGCCGCCTTTGGCTCCAACCTGCACGGGAAGCAGCAACAAGGCGCCATTTCAAAGCGCCTTTGCGAATGGGCCCTTCATGATTGACAATTATATCGCGCCAAAAGATACCACATGCCCGCCGCCGGGCGCGCGCGCGCCAAAAGACGGCATTGTTAAAGGCAGCGGTCTGCCTGGCGGCTGCACGAGGGATCTCATTCATGCCTTTTACAACGAGCAGTACCAGATCGACCGCGGCAGGCAGGACCGCTATGTGACCGGCAGCGACGCGGCGGGCCTTGTCATGGGATATAACGACACTACGAAACTCCCAGTTTATGGCGCTCTTCACCGGCCCGGCGCGCCCAATTACGTCGTCGCCGATGCCTTCTTCCACGCCGCATTCGGAGGATCTTTCCTTAATCACCAATGGCTGATCGCCGCGGCAACGCCCGTCCTCTGCAATGCGCTTAATGATGGGAGCGAAAGAGATCTCCATTCAATCATTGACTCGAATGGAATGCCGGGACCCACGCCTTTTTACCGCAGCCCGCCGGGCGCCGTCACAAAGAGCGGCCTCCTCACCATCTCATGCGATCCGCCGCCGGGGCGGCCGCCTCCAGCGCCGGATTCCGCTTGCGGCGATTACGCTGTCGGCACGTTCCAGCCGTTCTATTGGCCCTACAGTCCGGGCGCTGCCGAGGAGCGGCGCCTGCCGCCCCTTACGAATCCGACGATTGGCGACCGGCTCTCGGCTGCGGGGATCGATTGGGCGTGGTATTCGGGCGGCTGGTCGAACGCCATTGGCGATATTGGCGCTCCGGGCTGGACAAACGGCGGCGGGCCTTCTTGCGCCGACCCCAACGCCGATCCGAGGCCGGCTTACCCGCGCTGCCCCGATAAATTATTTCAGTATCATCATCAGCCCTTCAACTACTACGCCAGCTTTGCGCCGGGCACGGCGGCGCGTGCCCAACATTTGCGCGACGAAGCGGAATTTTTAGCGGCAGCGAATGAAGGCACCCTGAAGCCGGTGAGCTTTGTCAAGCCGATCGGCGGGGAGACCGAGCATCCCGGTTTTACGGACGAGTCCGAGGGTGATACGCACCTCGTCCGTCTCGTCGATGCCGTTGTGAATGGGCCGCAGGCGGAGGATACTTTGATCATCGTAACCTATGACGAATTCGGCGGCCAATGGGACCACGTTCCGCCGCCGCCCTACGGGCGGCTGGGCGCGCAAGCGGGCGCCTCGGATCAATGGGGGCCGGGAACGCGCGTCCCGGCCG
>JAFMSB010000101.1 GCA_017353815.1 Methylocapsa sp.
CGGCAACCCGATGTGGAGAAATCCGGACCTGATTGCGGATGCCGGCGAAACCACGCCGGCAGGCCCCGACATGGCTCAGGATGCGTTTGCCGCGGAGGTTGGGCAGCTGACGGCAGAGGCGAAAGCTCTGGCAGATGGCATAGCCCAGAGGCTTGGGATCGAGACTTCCTTTGTCATGCCGGCCTATGAGGATCCGGCGGCCTGGGCGGCAAAAGAAGCAGATCTGCCCGAAAATGCCACGCCCCTCGACCCGAAGATCGAGGATCCGGAAGAACGCAGCCGCATGATCCGGACTTTTTCCCGCGGGCTCAGTACGCCGGCTGGCTTTGTCTTGCCAATCCAGAGATGGAACGCGCAGGCATCTCCCCCGCAAGGCGCCGCGGTGCCGCGCTGGCAAAGCGAGAAATGGTCCCTGCGGCGCGGTAACCTCTTTCTCGTGCCGGGCGATTCGCCGGCCGGTTTCCGGCTGCCCCTTGGATCGCTGCCGTGGATTCCGCCATCATCCTTTCCGCTCATCGTCGAGCGCGATTCTCTTGAGCCGCGCGGCCCTCTGCCGGATCGTCAGGAGATTGCCCAGCATTTCGAGCAGAAGGCTGAGCCGCCGGGCTCGCGGCAGCTGCGCGTCGAGCAAGAGGCGATCGAAGGTGCCGTGCGCACCGCGCTCTCCGTCGAGCCACGCGACGGCGTCCTTTGCATTTTCCTACCGCCTCTCCGGGCGCTTGAGGATTACCTCGAGCTTCTTGCGGCGATTGAAGCGAGCGCCGAGGCGGATCGCCTGCGGGTCCATATTGAAGGCTATCCGCCGCCCGCCGATCCGCGCATCAACATCATCAAGGTGACGCCCGACCCCGGTGTCATCGAGGTCAATATTCACCCTTCCGCGAGCTGGCGCGCCCTCGTTGACATTACCACGGGCCTTTATGAAGACGCGCGCCGTGTGCAGCTCGGCGCCGATAAATTCATGCTCGATGGCCGCCATACGGGCACGGGCGGGGGAAATCATATCGTCCTTGGCGGGCCCGTGCCTCCGGACTCGCCCTTCCTGCGGCGGCCCGATTTGCTCAAAACCCTCGTTCTTTATTGGCAGCGCCATCCCTCCTTATCCTATCTTTTCTCGAGTCTCTTCATCGGGCCGACGAGCCAGGCGCCGCGCGTCGACGAGGCGAGGCACGATCAGCTCTATGAGCTGGAAATCGCGCTCGCCAATACCCCGCCTGCGGGGGAGACAGTGCCCCCCTGGCATGTTGATCGCCTCTACCGGAACCTACTTGTCGATGTGACCGGCAATACCCATCGCGCGGAAATTTGCCTCGATAAGCTTTATGCGCCGGAAGGCTCCGCGGGGCGGCTCGGACTCGTCGAGTTCCGCGCTTTCGAAATGCCGCCGGATGCGCGCATGAGCCTCGCGCAGCAATTGCTTTTGCGCGCGCTCGTTGCCTGGTTTTGGCAGGAGCCGCAAAGAGGCAATCTGGTGCGCTGGGGCACGGCGCTGCACGACCGCTTCATGCTGCCTCATTTCGTGTGGGCCGATTTTTTGGGCGTCCTCGAGGATCTGAGGGAAGCAGGCTATGCCTTCGACCCCGCCTGGTTCGAGGCGCAATTCGAGTTCCGGTTTCCGCAATATGGGTCGGTCACGCACGGCGGCGTCAAACTGGAACTCAGGCAAGCGCTCGAGCCTTGGCATGTGATGGGCGAGCAAGGCGCGATTGGAGGAACGGTCCGCTTTGTCGATTCCTCAGTCGAACGTCTACAGGTCAAGGCAAACGGACTTATTCCCGCTCGCCATGCGATTGCCTGCAACGGCCGCCGCGTCCCGATGGCTGCGACCGGCACGGCGGGGGAAGCGGTTGGCGGGGTACGCTTCAAGGCATGGATGCCGGCGGTTGGCCTGCATCCAACTGTCCCAGTCCATACGCCCCTAACCTTTGATATCGTGGATGGCTGGAATGGCCGCTCTTTGGGCGGCTGCGTTTATCATGCCGCTGATCCCGGCGGGCGCAATTACGAGACTTTCCCGGTAAATAGTTTCGAGGCGGAAGCGCGCCGCCGCGCGCGTTTTCAGGACCACGGCCACACGCCCGGCTCCTTCGAGATGCCGCCACAAGAGCATTCGGCCGAGTTTCCAATGACGCTCGATCTGCGCCGCCCGCGCGGCGCCTAAAAGCCATGATCGGAAGGGCGTTGAGTTGCAACTGTACAGGCAGCGCCCTTCCCAAGCGTGAGCAGAGGGCTCAGGCTGGGGGTGGCGGAATGCGAAGCACTCGCCCGGGACGGATCCTGCTGGGATCGGACAGCAACTGCTTGTTGGCTTCGAAAATGCGGCGATATTCGGCGCCATGGCCGCGGCCATATACGGCTTCGGCGATCTTCCATAACGTATCGCCAGGCTTCAAGGTATAAAGCTTCCATTCAGCGGTGTTGCTGGTGGCCGCGACTTCGTTTTGGCCCGTGACGGCCCGCGCCGTGGTGCGGCCAGCGGGCGCGGCCCTCCCGGCTTCCTCAATCGCGGCAGCGCTGCCCCCGCTGGTCGCGACCTGGCGCCCTTCGGCCTCTGCGCCGGGCTTTGAGGCACCAGGGCCAGATTCCTCGGCCTCCTTCTTCAATTGACCGGGAGAAATGGCAGGGTTTCCTGTTTTGGATCCTGACACTGCCGACTCAAGCATCTCGGTATGACCACTACCGGCCTCCCGTCCGAAGTACGTGATCCGGGTACTGTGCGTGTAATCCGACTCGAAGGCCATGATCGCGACGAAGAGCAGGACCGCCCCGGGGGGCACAAGTATGGCGTACACCAACGCCAGCCGCTCCCAGGCCATATGCATGAAGACCGCAACAATTAGTCCCGCCTTCACAACCATGAACAAAAGAATGAGCGACCATCGCAGCATCCCCTGGAGGCCGAAATAATCGACGAGATAAGAGCAGGCGCTGAGCACAAACAGCCAGCCCCACACCCACAGATAGAGCCGTATCGGATGCTGTTGCGAGGCTCCGTGAACTTTCTGGCCTGTTAGGGCCGCGTGCGCGTCAGCTTCTGCCCCTGGGGCCATAGGCGTGGCATGGATCGACATGACTTCACCTCACCAAAGATAGAAAAGCGCGAAGATGAACACCCATACAAGATCGACGAAGTGCCAATAAAGTCCCATCGTTTCGACGTTCTCATAATCGCCCTTGCGGCTTGTAAAAAAGCCCCGGGCATGGCGATCGAAATCGCCGCGCCAAGCTTTGCGGGCGGTGATCAGCAAGAAGATGACGCCGATCGTCACATGGGTTCCGTGAAATCCAGTGATCAGGAAAAAGCACGCCCCGAACTGGGCCGCCCCCCATGGATTGCCCCATGGCCTCACCCCTTCAAGGATCAGCGTGGTCCATTCGAAGGCCTGGGTACCGACGAATGTGGCGCCAAACGCAGCGGTTGTGAGCAATAGCGCGGTCGTTTTGACCCGATCGCGGCGGTAACCGAAGTTGACCGCCATTGCCATCGTCCCGCTGCTGCTGATCAAGATCATGGTCATGATTGCGATCAAGAGAAGGGGATATTTCGTGCCGCCGATGGTCAAAATGAAGATTTCGCCGGGGTCCGGCCAAGGCACGGTGGTCGACATCCTCACCGTCATGTAGGAGAGGAGGAAACAGCTGAAAATAAAGGTGTCGCTCAAGAGAAAGATCCATATCATGGCCTTTCCCCAGAGAGCGCTCTTGAAGGCTCGCTGGTCCGAGGACCAATCGGCGGCAAAGCCCTGCCAGCCGCCGGCGCGCTTCGGCCCCTCTAGACTATCCGTGATCGCTGTTTCCATCCGATGTTCTCCCCAATTGACCGCCCGGGCATATTGAACGGCAGACATGCGTTTTTCAAAAAATGCTGCAGATAAAGGAAACGACGCCCTTGTCGAGCACGGCAGGCCCGGTAAAGAGCAGCAGAGCGAAAAAAATCAGCCAGACAACGAGCAGGAAATGCCAGTAGATGGCGCACAGCTCGACGCTCAAGCGCAGTTTTCGCATCGGGAAGCCTGCGAGCGCCTTTCCCGTTGTCCGGGTCAGAGCCACGAGGCCGCCTAAGAGATGCAGGCCGTGCACGCCGATAATGAGATAGAAAAAGCTGCTCGCTGGGCTCGTCGCCAAAAAATAGCCTTGGGCAATCATTTGCCGCCAGGCGATCAGCTGACCAGCGAGAAAGAGAAACGCCAAGGCACCCGAAGCGAGCAGCCCCGCCGTCACCTTGCCCGGCCGCATCCGGCGCGCCGAATGTTGCGCCCATTGCAAAGCGGCGCTGCTCAGGGTGAGCACAAAGGTGTTTAACCACAGGAGCTTCGGCGCTGGGAGCGTGCTGAGGTCGACGGCGTTTGGCTCCGGCAGGCCAGTTCGCACAACATAGGCGCTGAAAAAAAGCGCAAATAATGTTCCCGCAACCGCAAGGAAAACCCAAAGGCCGGTCTTTGCCGGAGGATGCGCGGGCAGGCCATGGTCCACCACCACGCCTGCCTCGAGCCAGGGTTTTGAGGTAATTCGTTGCTGATAGAGCCACCCTATCGCGATTGCGGCGAGGACAGCCAGGAATAAGATTGTGATATTCATGGCTTAGCGGCGAAGGCCACACTCCGTGAGGGGGGCTCGTTTTGCGGCAGAAAATCCTCGTCTGCGCCCGGCACGCTGTAATCATAGGCCCAGCGGTAGACAACCGGCAACTCTTTCCCCCAGTTCCCATGGCCCGGCGGCGTCTCCGGAGTTTGCCATTCGAGCGTGGTCGCATTCCAAGGGTTGCCGCCCGCAGGCTTGCCTTTTTTGAGGCTCCAGATGAGATTGAAGAAGAACACGATTTGAACCACGCCGACGGTCAACGCCGCAGCGGTGATGAAGATGTTCAGCGCAGCAGCCGAAGGCGGGATAAAGGCGGTCTCGCCCAACTCGTAATAGCGCCTCGGCACGCCCATCAGCCCCAAGTAATGCATGGGGAAATAAATCAAATAGGCGCCAAGGAAGGTAACCCAAAAATGGATTTGGCCGAGCCTTTCGTTCAGCATGCGCCCGGTTATTTTGGGATACCAGTGATAAATCCCCCCGAAGACCACGAGGATAGGTGCAATTCCCATCACCATGTGGAAATGGGCAACGACAAACATCGTAGCCGATAGCGGAACGTCGACGATCACATTGCCGAGGAAGAGGCCGGTAAGGCCGCCATTGACGAAGGTGACGATGAATGCGATCGCAAAAAGCATCGGGACGGTGAGTCGAATATCGCCATGCCAGAGCGTTAGAGTCCAGTTGTAGACCTTGATTGCGGTTGGAACAGCGATGATGAGTGTCGAGGTGGCGAAGAAGAAACCAAAGTAAGGATCCATGCCGCTGATGTACATGTGATGGCCCCAGACGATGAAGCTGAGGACAGCAATGATCACGATTGCCCACACCATCATCCTGTAACCAAAGATGTTCTTTCGCGCATGGGTGCTGATGAGATCAGACACGATGCCGAAGGCCGGAAGCGCGACAATATAGACCTCGGGATGTCCGAAGAACCAGAAAAGATGCTGGAACAAGATTGGGCTTCCGCCGGAGTAGCTGAGGTGCTCGCCGGCTTGGGCGAGGGCCGGCATGAAGAAGCTTGTCCCGAGCGTTCTGTCGAGCAACATCATCACACAGGCGACGAATAGGGCGGGAAAGGCGAGAAGGGCGAGAATGGTCGCGGTGAAAATGCCCCAGACGGTCAAGGGCAGCCGCATCATCGTCATCCCGCGCGTGCGCCCCTGGAGGACGGTCACCACATAATTCAACCCGCCCATGGTGAAGCCGATGATGAACAGGATGAGGGAGGCCAGCATGAGGATGATGCCGCCGCCCTGCCCCGGGGTCCCCGCAAGAATTGCTTGCGGCGGATAAAGGGTCCAGCCCGCCCCTGTCGGCCCGCCCGGCACGAAATAGCTCGCGACGAGGACAAGCACGGCGAGAAGATAGACCCAATAGCTCAGCATATTGACGTACGGGAAAACCATATCCCTGGCGCCAACCATCAGAGGGATCAGGTAATTGCCAAAACCGCCCAGGAAGAGCGCCGTGAGCAGATAAATCACCATGATCATCCCGTGCATGGTGACGAATTGATAATAGCTTTCAGGAGTAATAAACGAAAAAACGCCTGGGAACGCCAGTTGCAAGCGGATCATCCACGACAGCACCAAAGCCAATACGCCGATGCTGATTGCCGTAAGCGAATATTGGATGGCGATGACTTTGGCGTCCTGGCAAAAGACGTACTTCGTTATCCAGCTCTTCGCATGGTATAGCTCTACGTCCGGCACTTCCGCAGGCGGAATATTCTTGATTGAGCCAATATCGACCATCCGGTTTTCTCCTTAGCTACTTTGGAGTTCCTTTAGCCATTCGCCTGCGCTGCCCGGCGAGAGCAC
>JAFMSB010000102.1 GCA_017353815.1 Methylocapsa sp.
AAGCAAATACCAGGGATTGTCCTCGGCTTTGGTTTTCGGAGCCACTTGAAGACTTTATCTTTTTTAGAGGGCTGTTTTTTGTCGAAACTGTAATGACAACCGTAAGTTAGATGCGATCCATTTTTCTTGAATTCTGCACCGGAAGCGTCACGGCTGCGGGACGCGGCGCACCTTGATTTCTGGGGCGACTAAGTTATGACCGGTTGCAGGCTTGGCAGAGGCTTATCTTTGCGGATCAACCCTCCTTCTGCAATTGAACGCCCGGACTGAGGGCGGTAGTATGCGCGGCAAAATCTCCGCGGCGCGGCATGCTGGCGCTGGATCAAAGGCGGCCGGCCATAAGCGCCAATATGTCCCCTTTCAGTTTGGCTGCATGCGCTTGGGATAATGCCCGCCTTGGAGTTTCGACCGCGCGATCGGCGACAACCCGCCCGGGCGCCGGCGATAAAACGATGATGCGGTCCGCAATGGCAATTGCTTCATCGACATCGTGAGTAACATGCAAGACCGTCGCCTTGCGTTTCAGCACGAGGGCCAAAAGCTCCTCGCGCAGTTTCGCAGCAAGTGCCAAATCCAGCGACACAAAGGGTTCGTCAAGCAGAAGAAGCTCTGGTTTCACCGCAAAGGCGCGGGCAATCGCCACGCGGCGGGCAAGGCCAAGCGATAATTCTCCCGGGAAATGATCGAGATGTTGTGTAAGATGCAGCGCCGCAGCGAGTTCCAACGCTTCCTTCCCGGCTTTGGCGCCAACAAAGACAAGATTCTGCGCCACTGTGCGCCACGGCAAAAGCCGCGGCTCTTGAAAGACCATGCCGATTTTCGTAGCCGGGGGCATAACGAGGCGTCCGTCGAAATCGGAATCGAGGCGGGAGATGATCCGTAACAGGGTCGTCTTCCCGCAGCCCGATGGCCCAAGGAGTGCGCAAATCTCGCCCTGGGCCAAGCTAAAAGCAATATCGCGGAGTATCAGGCGCTCTTTGCCCGCAGCGGTTCGAAGAACCTTCTTTACAACAGAGACTTCAAGCTCCATGCGCGGGCCGCCAGCGGGAAACGCGCCGCTCGAATGGCTGCACGAAGAAGGTGTCGATTGCGAGCATGAGAGCGGCAAAGGGGATAGCATAGGCAAGGAGCCGCGCGACGTCGAAGAGTTGAAACGCAATGCCAATTTCAAAACCCACGCCGCTCGACCGGCCAAGCAGCTCGGCAACAAGGATGATTTTCCACGCAAGCGAAAGACCCGAACGCGCAGAGGCAGCGAAATAGGGCGCAAGCTGCGGAGCCACGACATGCCTTGCGATGCGGCCAAATGGCACCTCGAAGACTTGCGCCATCTCTTCCAGGCTCTTGTCGAGAGCCCTGGCGCCCTCCCGCATTGTCACGGCCATATTTGGCAGTTTTGTCAGAGCGACGGCGACAATCGCGGCGGCGTCGGTCAGTCCGAGCCAGATATAGGCCAGGACGATAAGGACAAGGGCCGGCATGTGAAGGAGCAGAATGAGGAGAGGATCGCAAAAGCGGTCAATGGTCCTGCTCCGGCCCATGGCCACGCCAAGGCCAGTCCCCAGCGTCATCGCCAGAGAAAAGGCAGCCACAACGCGAGCAAGCGTGACCGCCAGATTGAAGAGCAGCGCGCCCGATCTTGCCTCCCTTCCAATCACGGAGGCAACAGTGAGCGGTGCAGGCAGCAGGTTGTTTGCGGCGTAGCCTGCCGCCAGCTGCCAGATAACAATCAGCAAGACAAGCGGCGCAATCCGCAGCACGAGCACGCTAGGGCGTCTCGTGCGCCCCATCCACCTGCCGGTAGAAAATGCTGTCATCGAGCTCCGCCGTGCCGCCGGTAAGCTCCGGGCCTCCGATGCGGGAAAGAATGCGGTAGAGTTGCCGCGCGTCTACCAACTCTTGAGCGGCGGAGCGGCGCGGAATACCCTCTATATAGGTCTTCCGGAAAAGCGCGAGTTCGGACGCATTCGTGATCCCGGCCTTTTTTCCGATCTCTTCCCAATAAGCGTCGGAATGAGCAAGAACCTCCCTTGCCTTTGCTGTGACTGCGAAAAACCGCGCGAGCGCGGGCCCACGGGTCTCGGCAAGTTTTTCGCTGAACACATAGCCCACCATCGCGACCGGCTCTGCAGCGCCGAGGCGGCGCTCGACCTCGGCTATTGCGATGAGCCGCCGGTGGCCGCGCGATTCGAGCGCGGCGCAAAAGTTCCAATAATTTAGGGTCGCATCGGCCTCGCCGCTGAGCGCCTTTTGATAGAGCAGGGCAGGCGCGCCGTAAATGATGTCGGCCTCTTTGGCTAGATCAAGGCCGGATGATTTCGCGTACGCCTGAAGCAGCAGCCAGCTTTTATCGAGCGGGCCGCCAGCGACCGCAATTTTCCTTCCCCGCAAATCGCTCAAGGACTTTAGAGGTGAGTCCGGAGGCACAAGCAGCGCGCCCACAGCCGTCGAGTAGGGGAAAAAAACCAGCTTGCCGTCCAAGCTCCTCTGCCGCGCGGCCCACAGCCAATCGCTGAGGATGATGTCGGCCGAGCCGCCGAGCAAAGCGATCTTCGCGGCTTCCGGCGAGGCGACTTCGGTAACCGCGATATCGAGGCCGGCCTGCCTATCGAACCCCCGCGCTGCGGCAACTGCGAGCTCGAAGGCAAAAGTTCCGGTTTTTTGCGCCGCAATGCGGAGCCTCTCGGCGGCTTTGGCCTCCCGGACAAGCAAAGCCGCGGCGGGCAGAGCACAAAGGAACAGGAAAAAGCGGCGCGAGACCTCCCGTTGCCGCAGGGGCCTCTCCGTTCTTTTTCGGGAGCTCGCATCCGGAGACGGGCCGGCAACGCCGCCGCTTCCTGCCAAGTTTGGGTTGTCAATCGCTCGGGTCTCGGGATACATACCGGAAGCCTGACGAGAATTTTCGCTGGCGCGGATTACTAGCCATGGGCAGGGCTGCATTGAAACGCAACTTGCTCGAGAAGGGAAGGAAGCCAAAGATGAAACGCTACTATTTCGGTCTTGTTGCCATGGCTCTTGCCGCTGGGTCCGCCGGGGCTGCGCTGGCCGGGGGGGATGCCGCCGAAGGCGAGAAGATCTTTAATCAAAAATGCAAGGTCTGCCATCAGATCGGCGAGGGCGCGAAAAACTTCATCGGGCCGGAGCAAAACGCCCTCGTTGGCCGCAAGGCGGGTTCCGTGGCGGATTTCAATTATTCCGAAGCGATGAAATCGTCCGGCATCACCTGGGACGACACTACTCTCAACGAATTTCTGACCAATCCGAAGGCCAAGGTTCCGGGCACGAAAATGATTTTCGCCGGCCTGCCGAAGGAAAGCGACCGCGAAAATGTCATTGCCTACATGTCGCAGTTCGGCCCCGGCGGAAAGAAAAAGTAGCAAATGATGCTACAGTCCCTCGCGGCGGGGTAACATTCCGCGCGAGGGGTCGTAAGCCACGATGGCCGCGGCAAGAAAGACAATTGCCGCGGCAAGCACAATCGTCAGCGCCCCAAGATTCGTCCTTTCGTAAAAGGCGAAACGGATGAGTTCGACCGCATGGGTGAAGGGATTGAGCTCGCAAATGAAGGCGAGCCACGGGCTGCTCTCCTTGACACGCCACAATGGGTAAAGCGCCGATGAGGCAAAAAACATCGGGAAAATGACGAAGTTCATGATCCCGGCAAAGTTTTCGAGCTGTCTGACCAGCGAGGACAAGAGCATCCCGAGCGCGCCGAGCATAATTCCAGCTAGAAGTATAGCCGGGAGGACTGTTAGGTAGCCCCAAGGCGATGGCGGCTCGATCTCCCAGAAATAGGCGATGGCGAGAAACGCATAAACCTGGACAAGCGCCACCGCGGCTCCCGCGGCGAGTTTGGAGATCAACAGAAACCAGCGCGGGAATGGGCTTATAAGAAGCAGGCGCATGTTCCCCATCTCACGGTCATAGACCATCGAGAGCGAAGATTGCATGGCGCTGAAAAGCACAATCATCGCCATGAGGCCAGGAGCGATATAGACCTCATAGAGAACGTAAGTGTCATAAGGCGGAATGATCGAGACGCCGAGCACCGACCGGAACCCGGCGGCAAAAATAAAGAGCCAGACGAGCGGGCGCACCAGGGCCGATACGAAGCGTTCGCGCTGGTGCCAGTAACGCAGAGTCTCGCGCCAGACAATTCCGTTAAAGCAGCGGGCGTAGCTGACGAAGCCATAACCCCTTCGCCGCGCGGCCGCCGTCGCAGCGCCTCTCATTGCCGTCCTCCCCCATCCACGGCGGTCAGTTTTTCAAACGCTGCATGTATGTCTGCAGCATCTGCGCGCTCCGCGATTGCCGAGGCCTTGCCCTTGTCGAGAATCCGGCCGCGATGCAGAAGCACAACGTCGTCGCCGGCCTCAATTTCATCGATCAGATGCGTTGCCCAGAGCACCCCGATTGCGCTCTGTTTGACAAGGCCCCGGACGTGCTTCAAGATGCCTGCGCGCGCCTTGATGTCGAGGCCGGCGGTTGCCTCATCGAGCAGCAGCAATCGCGGCCGGTGCAGCAGCGCGCGGGCAATTTCGGCGCGGCGCATTTGGCCGCCAGAGAGGGTGCGCGCTTTGGCATTCCTGCTTGCGGATAAGCCGACCTGCTCCAATACCAAATCTGCGCGAAGCCTCGCCTCCCGCGCCGGAATGCCATGCAGCGCCGCGTGATAGGAGAGATTTTGGACGACCGTGAGATCGAGATCGAGGGTTCGCGCTTGGAACACGGCGCCGAGCCGGCGCAGGGCTTCGCCCGGCGAGCGGTTGACGTCAAATCCGAATATCCGGATCTTCCCAAATCTGGTTGCGTAGAGGCGGGTAATCAAACAATAAAGCGTGCTCTTGCCCGCGCCATTAAGCCCGAGAAGAACCGAAAAGCTCCCCGGTTCGACCTCGAAGGAAATATTTTCGAGTGCCTTGCGATTCCCATAGCTATAGCTCACGCCCAGCACCTCGAGCGCAGGGTGCGGACCGCCCATGCGGCCTCGAGCAAGCGGTTGCGGCTTCGGCGGCACAAAGCTCATTGGGGCGCGATTGCTACACCCCAGGGAAAGGAGCCAACTGGGATTGATTTAACGACCGTCAGGCTTGCCACATCGATCACCGAAACATCGTTCGAGACGCCGTTTGTCGCATAAAGAAATTTGCCATCGGGCGTAAACGCCAGCTGCCAGACTCGCTGGCCGACGAGAAGATATTTCTTGACATTTTTTGTTGCCGAATCGATGGCCGCCACCCGGTTGGCAGGTCCGAGCGCAACAAATGCCATCTTGCCATCTTGCGTGAACCGCAGCCCAACGGGCTGAATCATTTCTTTGGGCAGCCCTGGCACAGCAAAAGCAATCTTCTGCTTAACCTTAGGATTGGCCGTATCGATCACGCTCACCGTGCCGCCGACCTCGGATGACACCCATAACTCCGAGCCGTCGGGCGTAAATTGCGCCACCCGCGGCCTTGCGTCGACAAGCACATTGGCGAAAATTTTGCGCGTGCGCGTATCGATAAAATGCGCCATGTTTGTCGTCTCCGAGGTATTGACGAGCACTTTGCCGTCGGGGCTCAGGCCCATTCCCTCGGGCTCGACTCCCACCGGGATTTCGGTGATGACCTTGCGCGCCGCGGTATCGATTGCGGTCACCATATTGTCGTTCTCATTGGCAACGTAAAGTGTTTTGCTATCGGGGCTCAAAATGAGCAGCTCGGGATCGGGCCCCGATGGCAAGACCCCGGCGATCTTGCCTGTCTTGGTGTCGAGGATTTGAACGGAATCTTCCTCGCCCGCGCAAATGAAGAGCTGGCTGCCGTCGCCATTTAAAGCAATGCCTCGCGGCCGGCGCCCGACCGGAATGGTTTGTTTCACCTCCATTGTCCCGGTATCAATAACGGAGATGCTGTTGCCTTTTTCGTTGGACACATAGGCGGTGAAGGCGCAGGCGGGACGCGGTCCGGAAAAAGCGAGCAAAGCGACCGCAAGGCAAAATAGATTATGTTGGCTGTTCAAGCGGCTCGATGCCGTGCGCGTTACTGAAGCTTGCATTTTGTTTCAGGCTCGTCGCAGCCGAGCGTGTCGAGCGTTGACGTTTGATGCATAAAACCTTCTTGCGGCGAGACGGAAACAATCGTTCTCCCATCGCCAAGCAAGACCGGCTGACGCAATTGCTGGTTCCAATGACGCAAGGTCAGCTTTTGGCCCTTGAAGGCGGCGATAGCAAAATCCGGCCCCGTAAGATAGCCGCGCAGCACATTCGGATCGCTGGAGGCGGTGCGGGAGGCCGCCTCGCCGATCATCCGGATTGCCACCCAGGCGTTATAGTCGCCCGCGTTCATCCGCCGCGACGCGAGCTTCAAAAAGCGGTTTTGCAATTGGATTGCGCCCCATTGCTCGTGGCTCCCGTCCCAGC
>JAFMSB010000103.1 GCA_017353815.1 Methylocapsa sp.
ACCGGCTGCTCTCATATTTGATGCATCACGCCGGCCGGATTGTTTCGCGAAGCGAGATCGTGGAGCATCTCTACGAGCAAGATTTTGATCGCGACTCGAACACCGTCGAGGTCTTTGTCGGCAGACTGCGAAAGAAGCTCGGCTCCGATGTGATCAAAACCATGCGCGGGCTCGGCTATCTTTTGGCTGCCGAGGCGCCGGATGCGGGCGGAAAGCCGCCGGAAGCTGGCACACGCCCAAGCGGCTGAGCCTCCGCGGCGTGATAATGGAATAAGGATGTGGGCGAAAAATATCCATGCCCGCCGGACGCGGAACACCGCAGTCCCTCGCGAAAACCGGCTTCGATGGCGAGGCGGCTTTTCCTCTCCGCCTTATTTTTGAGCGTCTCGATCCTCATGGCTGCCGGCATTGTGCTTTCGGCGGTTTACCGCCGCACGGCCGAAGCCAATTTCGATGAACGGCTGGGCGTTTATCTGCGCGCCCTCATTGCCGATATTGCAACTCCCGGGGAGACCAGCGCCACAACGCCCGGCCAGCTTGGCGAGCCGCATTTCGAGATTCCCTTTTCGGGCTGGTATTGGCAGATTTCCCGGCTCGATACCAAGACGCAGCAGATCAGAAATTCGCGTTCGCTTTTTGCATCCCAGCTGCCTCGGCTCTCGGCCGAGGGCGTTCCGGCAGGAATAGGCGGTGCGCGCAAAGGTTACGCAACCGGCCCCGATGAAAGAAAGCTCAGGATTGTCGAGCGCATCATCGACACCGAAGATCAGGGCATTTATCTCGTTCAAGTTGCGGCAACGGTCGAGGGTTTGGAGGCGGACATCGCCGGCTTCGAGAGGCGCCTCGTCGTGACTTTCGCGGTGCTGGCGCTCGCCCTTGTCTTATCCTCTGCGGCCCAGCTGCGCTACGGCCTTATGCCTCTGCGGCGGCTGCAAGCAGGCGTGGCGGCGATAAGGCGCGGCGAAGCAGAGGGAATTGAGGGAATTTTTCCGCCGGACATCAAGCCGCTATCCGATGAGCTCAATCTCCTGATCGCGGCCAATCGCGAGGTTGTGAAACATGCGCGCGTACAGGTCGGCAATCTTGCTCATGCTCTGAAAACGCCCCTCAGCGTCCTGCTCAACGAAGCCTCGGCCGAGCCCGCAAGCCCGCTCGGGGCCAAGGTGGAGAAGCAAGCCGCCCTCATGCAGGAGCAGATTTCCTTCTACCTCAAACGCGCGCGGGCGGCCGTCCGCGCCCGCACTCCTGGACACGCAACCGATGTTGGCCAAGCTGTCGAAGCCTTGGTCCGCACATTCGAAAAGATATACGCGGGCCGGAATGTTCGTTTCAGCGCGGCTGTCATGGCGCCCATTCGTTTTCAGGGCGAGCGTCAGGACCTCGACGAGATGGCGGGCAATCTCATCGATAACGCCGGCAAATGGGCGAGCAGTAGAGTTGCGATCACGGCGGAGCCCGAGCCCAGCTCGGAGTCGATTGAACGGCGCTACTTTCGCCTCATTATTGAGGACGATGGGCCGGGGCTAGACCCCGATTCGCGCCAGGCAGCCCTTGCGCGCGGCAAAAGGCTCGATGAAACGAAACCGGGATCGGGCCTCGGTCTTTCGATTGTTGCCGATCTCGCGCCGCTTTACGGCGGCGAATTGGCGCTCGATGCAAGCCCGAGGGGCGGCCTTCGCGCGGTGCTGCGGCTTCCCGCGATATGAGACCATGCGCGGAATGGGTTGAGGCGGGCTGGCTGCGAGCCTCCGGTCATATACCAACGGCACTAGAACGGGTCCCGGAGAGGCGGAATGGGGAGGGATTCCCAACAGCGGCAAATCCTGATTTACCCCGCTGGCTGGGAGGTCAGTCAGGATGGCAAACCTCTATTCGCAGGATTTACGGGAACGCATGGCGGGGGCGGTGCGTTGCGGACGGCCTCGGCATGAGGTGGCGCGCATGTTCAATGTCAGCGCAAGCTGCGTTATCAAGCTCACGCAGCGGGCCGCAGCGGCAGGCAGCCGCGAGTCGCGGAAGTTCGGCGGCCGTAAGCGCTATTGCCTTGGCCGGCATGAGGATGCGCTCTGGGACACCATCGGATTCGCCCTCGATGACTTTTCGGCAAAAGAATGCTTCAACTATTTTCGCAACGCCGGATACGGGTCCGTCTAATCGGGTTACGCTCTCGATGGCACTTGCCAGCATGACCGGGTTTGCCCGGGCCGAGGCCTGCTCGGGACCCTGGCGCCTTGCCTGGGAGATCAAATCGGTCAATGCCAAGGGCCTCGATGTAAGACTGCGCCTCTCGCCTCCCTTTGACGCCATCGAGCCCGGGGCGCGGATAAAGATCGCGGCAAGACTTGCGCGGGGGACTGTCCATGCCGCGCTCATTGCCGGACGCGAAGCCTTGGCTCCAAAGGTTACGATCAATCAAGAGCTGCTACGGGAGCTTGTTGCAGCCGTCACGGCGACGGCCCTGCCGGAGAAGGTCGCGCCCGCCACATTGGATGGTCTGCTTGCGATTCGCGGTGTCTTGGAAATATCGGAAGCTTCCGATGACGAGGCCGCGATCTTTGCGGCGCGCGCCCGCGCGATCAATCTTCTCGAAGCGGCGCTCGATGATCTGGTTGCCATGCGCCAGAAGGAAGGCGCGGCACTTGCAGCCGTGCTGCTTGCGCGGCTTGAGCGCATCGCAGCGCTAGCCGTAGCCGCCGACGAGTCCCCTGCCCGCAAGCCTGACGCAATAAAAGCAAGGCTTATCCAATCGCTTGCTTTGCTTGCGCAAAATACCGACTTCGACCAGAACCGCTTGCATCAGGAGGCGCTCATGCTGGCGGCGAGGGCCGACATAAGGGAAGAGCTCGACCGGCTTGCGGCGCACATCGCCGCCGCCCGCGCCCTTGTCGAAAAAGGCGGCGTGGCCGGCCGCAGGCTTGATTTTCTCGCCCAGGAGTTTTCGCGCGAGGCGAATACGCTTTGCGCTAAATCGAACGATGCGAGCCTGACGGCGATTGGACTCGAATTACGCGTCGAGATCGATCAGTTCCGCGAGCAGGTCCAAAACATTGAGTAGCATGGAGGTAGATCGCGGCCTTGGCAGACGAGAAGAGCGGGCTAGCGCCGGCAGGGCACGGCGGCGCGGACTCATTCTGATTCTCTCTTCGCCATCTGGCGCGGGCAAGACGACGCTCACCCGCATGCTGCTCCAGAAGAAGGAGCTGGATCTGACGCTGTCGATCTCCGTGACCACGCGGACGCGGCGCATGAGCGAGGTCGATGGAATCCATTATAGTTTTATCGGCAAGGCGGAGTTCGAGCAGATGCGCGATGCGGGCGAATTGCTCGAATGGGCGGAGGTGCACGGCAATTTTTACGGCACGCCGCGCGCGGTCGAAAAGCTGCTGCAAGCCGGGCGCGATGTCTTGCTCGACATCGATTATCGGGGGACAAAGCAGGTCAGGGAAAAATGCAAGGGCGATGCGGTGACGGTGTTTATTCTGCCGCCGTCGATGAAAGAGCTGCGGGCGAGGCTCGAGCGCCGCGCTGAGGACAGCCGCGAGGCGATCGAGGTAAGATTGAAAGCGGCGCGCACCGAGATCCGCCGCTGGGTAGATTACGACTATGTCCTCGTCAACGACGATCTGCAAAAGGCCTTTGGCGATCTTTGCGCCATTCTTTCGGCCGAGCGCGCGCGCGCGAGGCGCAGGCAGGGCGAGATTGCGGCCTTTGTCGAGGCGCTTCTTGCGCAGCCGTGAGGAACCAAGCGGCACGAAGATTTGGCCGAAACCTATTCCGCCGCCTTTTTGAATTCGGGGAAGGTGCAGCGCGCGTCCTCGTGAGCCGCCTCGCCCGGGCGTTTGAATTCGAGGACCTCGGCAGGTTCGGCAAAGGTGAGCCCAAGCGATCGCCAAACGTCGGCCAGGCTTTCCACGAGATGGGCGATATGGGCGTCCGTATGCAATGGGCTTGGCGTGATGCGCAGCCTCTCGGTGCCCCTGGCGACCGTTGGGTAATTGATCGGCTGGATATAGATTGCGTGGCGCTCAAGCAGCATGTCGCTTGCCCGCTTGCAGAGCTCCGGATCGCCGACCAGCACGGGCACGATGTGCGACGGATTGGGCATAACCGGAAGGCCTGCCTTGCTCAGCGCATGTTTGGTGAGCGCGGCTTGGCGCTGATGGAGCGCGCGCAGCGCTTCGCCTTCCTCGCTCTTAAGGCAGCGTATTGCGGCGCCCGCTGCCGCAGCGACGGGCGGAGGGAGCGCAGTCGTAAAGATAAACGCGGGTGCAAGCGAGCGGACCGCATCGATAATGCAGGCCTTGGCGGCGATATAGCCGCCAAGCGTCCCAAAACCTTTGGCGAGCGTGCCTTCGATGACATCGATCTCGTCCATGACGCCCTCGCGTTCGGCTATTCCTCCGCCGTGAGGGCCGTAAAGGCCGACGGCATGGACCTCGTCCATATAGGTCATGGCACGATACCGGCGGGCAAGGCGCGCGATCTCCGCAACCGGCGCGATCGTCCCATGCATCGAATAAAGGCTCTCGAACACGATGAGCTTGGGGCGCTCAGGCCCGGCTGCAACCAGAAGCTCCTCGAGATGACCGGTATCGTTATGGCGGAAAATTGTCTTCTCCGCCTTGGAGCGGCGGATACCCTCGATCATCGAGTTGTGGTTGTGCTCATCCGAAAGGATAAGGCAACCCGGAAGAAGATCGGCGATCGTCGAGATTGCAGCAAGGTTGGAAATCCATCCCGAGGTAAAAACAAGCGCCGATTCTTTGCGATGGAGATGAGCGAGCTCTGCTTCGAGTTCGACCAGAGGATGATTGGTTCCCGAGATGTTGCGCGTCCCGCCCGCGCCCGCGCCATGGCGGGCGGCGGCCGCGGCCATGGCCTCGATCACCTTGGGATGCCGACCCATTCCGAGATAATCGTTCGAGCACCAAATGACAATATCTTCGATTTCTCCGGAGCGGTGCATCAGCGCGCGCGGAAAAGTCTTTGTGTCGCGGGCAAGATCGGCGAAAAACCGGTAGCGGCGCTCCTGCTTCAGTTTTGCCACGGCATCATGAAAGAAGCGCGCGTAACTCATGGGCGGAAGCCTCCGAATATTTGTCTCGGCAGGCAAAACCGCGCGAGAGCCCGGATGGCGCTATATGCGGGGGCTAGTCTGCCGTTTGTTGTCTTAATTTCAGGCCGAAGTTTGATGCCTTGCTTTGGATCTGCCAGCTTGCTTTGGATCTGCCAGAAAGCCGTACGAGCAAACTGGCAGGACTGCTGCAAAACGCCGGCACGAGCGCGTTTGGGCAGCTCACCTGCTCCACAAATAGGGCTTTAACGAGGTTCGGCCCGAGCGTCAAATCTCAATCGCGGCGTCGGTTAAATCATGCGCATTCTCGTTACCGGCAGCGCCGGCTTTATTGGGTTCCACATGGCCCGCCGCCTTTTGCGCGAGGGCCACAATATTGTCGGCGTCGATGGGATCACGCCCTATTACGACCGGAAGCTGAAGTTGCACCGGCATGCAATTTTGCGGCAAAGCCCGCGCTTTCGTGGCCATGAGGCGCTGCTTGAAGATTTTCCCGCGCTCTCTGCGATCTACGGCAGCGGATTCGACGCCGTGTACCACTTCGCTGCCCAGGCTGGCGTCCGTTACAGCCTTGAGAACCCGCGCGCCTATATCGACGCCAATCTCATGGGCACGTTCAATCTCCTGGAGCTAATGCGCCAATCCCGTCCCGCGCACGCCCTTCTTGCCTCCACGTCCTCGGTCTACGGCGCCAACAGCCAAATCCCGTTTCGGGAGACCGACCGGGCGGACCATCCCTTGACGCTCTATGCCGCATCGAAAAAGGCCGCCGAGGAGATGTCCCATGCCTACAGCCATCTCTTCAATATCCCTATCACGGTGCTGCGATTTTTCACTGTCTACGGGCCGTTCGGCCGGCCCGATATGGCGCTGTTTAAGTTCGCCGCCGCGCTGTTCGACGACCGCCCGCTCGACATTTATAATCACGGGAACATGAAAAGGGACTTTACCTACATAGATGATTTGGTTGAGGCGGCCTTCCTATTGCTTTGCCGCACTCCCGAAGCGCCCGAGGCGAGAGGCGCGCCTTTGGCCAGAGACAGCCTCTCACCCGTGGCGCCCTGGAGGGTGGTCAATATCGGCAATGAGACTCCCCTTGGCCTCTTGGAGTTCGTTGCCGCCTTGGAGGCGGCGGCCGGGCGCAAGGCGAAGTACAATTTTTTAGATATGCAACAAGGCGATGTGCCCGTCACCTTTGCCGATAGCTGGCTGTTGCGGGCGCTCACCGGATTTGCCCCGGCAACGCCAGTTAAGGAAGGGGTCAAGTGCTTTATCGCCTGGTACCGGGGATACTTCGGCGTTTGATGCGGCCGCAATTAAATGGCCGG